>NZ_CEEDBN010000008.1:0-180408 GCF_979253015.1 Methylobacterium sp. AC433
ACGCGCCTCAAGACCATCACGACCCGCTGGCCCACCGGTATCCGCGCCGGGGCTGATTTCGTCATGCCCACGATGGAGTAGTCGCCCCGGCACAGGACTCACCCGGCCGTCACGGCCGCGGCGCCTTCGATCCCGGATGCTGCCGCAGCATGAACAGCTTTCCCATCAGAGCGGCCATCTCGCTCTGACGGGCCACGCCGAGCTTCTCGAAGACCCGGCGCAGGACCGTGCGGGCGGTGTTTTCCGTAATACCGAGGGTGACCGCCGCATCGGCCGGCGCCGTCCCGGATCCGACGAGGGCGGCCAGCCGCGCCTCGCCCAGGGTCAGGTGAAACAGGTCGCGAACGACGGCTGGGTCGAACGGGCGGCTCTGCGCCTGATCGGTCACCAGGACGATGACGCTCGCCGTCTGAAGGGCCGGCCCCTCGATCGGCGTCTGGAGCGGGACGATCTGAAGAATCAGGCTTCGATCGCCGTCGGGCAGGATCAGCGCCGGGCCGACACGCCCGTCTTCGGCACCGCCATTCTCGACGCGGCCGAGTTGCTGGGCCAGAGCGCGCCGGACCGCCCCGTCGCCGAGTTCGAGCCGCCCCGCCACGATTGCGAGGCCGCCGCCAACGAAGTCCTGCGCCGTCTGGTTGGCGAAGAGAACTTGGCGATCGCCGGCGAGGACGAAGACGCCGCAATCGATCCGGTCCAGCGCCCGCGAGAAGCCGATCCGCTCGGCCTCGGCATCCATGAGCCGGATCGACAGACTCAGGGCACGCTCCACATGCCGGCTGAGCGCGAAGAGCTGCTCCTGCAGTGCATCGGAATAGGCCGGTTTGTCCTGATCCCGCAGCAACGAGAGGATCACGCTCACCTCTGGATAGGGCGAGACCGGCACCGCCATGCCCCAGAGGATGCCGTGGGGCAGCAGGAAATCCTGGTAGATCGGCAGGGTGGCGATCTCGTCTGCGGTGAAGAGCTGATGGTCGGCCTGTACGTCGCGGTGACCGTTGGCAATGGCTTGGAAGACCCGCTCGGCGCGGACGTCGAGGTGCTGCCAGCTCTGCTCGTATTCCTGGAGCATCGATGCGAGCGTCGGCGAGACGATCGCTCCGAATCGGTGGTTCCGGTGCTGGTACAGAAGCAGCGCGCCTCGTGAATCCAGCAGTTCAGCAATTGCCTGAAGTGCATCCGGCCATCGGTCGGGCGCGGACGCTGCTGCATAAATGGTTTCGATGACGAGATTCCAGGCCGCGAAACACATCGGTCGTCCAGATAAAAAAATCTCTCCCGGAAGCGTCAACTCTCACGCCATTGGGACCAACAGGATAGATCATACTTTCGACTAAGAGAATTCAACTTAAGTTCCGTGCGAAGCCAATTTTCAGGCGCTTTGCACCCGGCGAATCCTGATCGCTCGGGAGCGCCGTCCGCGACGCACGACCGGAGTGGGCACACGGAATGACCTGCGGCAGCCTTCGAGGAAGGTGCGACGCGTCGGCCGAGGCCGAGATCAAACAGGCTTTCGTGATTTGGCATCCTCCGCGGGATGCGGTTGGTTTGATTCTCGTAGACGAAGCAGCTCGTCCGTGCCGCCATCGCGCGGAACCGCACGAAACCGAGATGGAACGTGCGGCGGATGAATCAGGCGTTGGGGATGATGGGTGGGGCCGCTCCCGCGCGCGCCTACGGGGTCGGTAACGTCAACGGAGGGACGAGGACGGTCCAATCCATGCGCTTCATATCGAAGCTCGAACTGGTGCCTGCCGGTGTCGGACTTCCCGCCTCAGCAGAGCCGCCTTCTACGAGCACGATCACGTGCTATTCCGACCAGCCCAGACGCAGCGGGAGCGCTCTGAAATGACCGGTGCGGTAGTGATCGGCGCCTCCGGCGGTATCGGCCGCGCCCTCGTCGATGCGCTCGCGGCCGAAGGCGGGGGCCGGACGGTCTTCGCGTTTTCCCGCTCGGGCTCGTCGTTCTCTCGTCCGATCCACTCGGGGCAGATCGATCTGGCTGACGAGACTTCAATTGCCGCGGCGGCCGAAGCCGTGGCGCGGGTGGGCCCTCCCGATCTCGTCATGATCGCCAGCGGGGTCCTCCACCAAACTGGTCTGTCGCCAGAGAAATCACTCAGGAGCCTCGACCCGGCGGCCATGGCGACGGTGTTCGCCGTGAACACGATCGGGCCGGCTCTCGTGGCCAAGCACTTCTTTCCCCTGATGCCCCGGACCGGCCGAAGTGTCTTCGCGGCCTTGTCGGCGCGCGTCGGGTCGATTGAGGACAATCGCCTGGGAGGCTGGTACGCCTATCGCGCATCGAAGGCTGCCCTGAACCAAATCCTGCGCACCCTCGCCATCGAGGCCAGGCGCACGCACCCCGATGCGATCGTCGCCGGACTTCATCCCGGGACGGTGGCGACGTCACTCTCCCGTCCGTTCCGGCCAGACACGGATGCGCCGGGGCTGTTCACGCCCGAAGTCAGCGCGTCGCATCTCCTGAGGGTCCTCGCAGACCTGAAACCGGGAGATTCCGGCAGGGTCTTTGCCTGGAACGGGCAGCAGATCCCGGCCTGATACGGAGCGCTGATTTTACCTATCAGTACGGTCCGCAGGGGAACCCGCAGGGTATCCCCTGCCCGAAAACGTCCCTGGCCTGCGTCAGCGACCGGGCTGCCTATTCGGAACGACGTGCTTCGTGGATCCGTTGGGATCAGGACAATCCCATTGCGCCACCGTCGGTGCGAAAGGACAACATCGTCATGCTGGTTCTTCTTCGCTTCCTGCGCGCATGGACACTCCTGTCCATTCCGGCCGGCATCGTGATGGGAAAACTGCTCAAGGCGAACCGCAGGGCGATGGAACAGCGATCCCGTCGGCCGTGAGCTGCCGGGGCTTCGAATGGCCCCTGTCATTCGAGGAGAGCGTCCGTGAGGGACCGTGGAGGTCTCCGACCGCAATCCTGTCTCAAACGCCGTTGGGCTATCGGTGCGGTGGCAAGGAAAACCTTTCACCTGCGAGCCGCTTAGCTTGATCCAACTCAGCGAGAGTTCGGGAGCATCGCACAACGCGCAGTGGCTACCGCCGCGACTGGAGACTCAGTCTCGCGACATTCAGCCGAATTTGGCTCGCATCGCTTCGGAAGCCTCGTCGCAAACACCGGACACGCGCCCCGTGTTCACACCCTTCTTGCCGCGTAGAGGCCCGAGAAAGCCTACCGATCCGTGCCGCGCCCAACCATCATGGATGGGCTTCGGAATGCGTCTTCGCTCGACACCTCTGAATTCGCCGACGGCACGGCGATCCCGCACGCTTGGCAGTAGGCCTGGATCAGCTTGGGCACCTGATGGTGCCAGGACAGGCTGTTCACGACACGCTCGCGACCAATCTCGCCCATGGCGGCACGCTTATCGGGGTCGTCGAGCAGGGAGACAATCTTCTGCGCGAAGTCGATGGGATCATTCGATTTCGCGTAGAGTGACGAGCCTTCCGCGGATCGGCGTCCCTCGGTGACGTCGAACTGAACGATCGGCTTCCCAAGCGCCATGTACTCGATGATCTTGTTCATGGTCGACTTGTCGTTCATCGTGTTTACCCGGTCAGGGTTCACGCAAACATCGGACGTGGAAATGATTTCAAACAGATCCTGATCTGGAATGCGCCCCGTGAACACGACGTAATCTTCGAGACCCATCCTTCGGGCCTGATCCTGCAGAGCCTTCAAGCTCGACCCACCGCCGACGAGGCAGAACAGGACGTCCTCACGCCCCAGGGTGAAGATCATGTGCGCTGCGGCTTCCAGCAGAAGGTCGATACCCTCCTGATCGCCCATGACGCCGAGGTACCCGACCATGTGCTGGCGTCCGCGACGCAGAGCGGCATTTGGCGGAAGCACCTGAAGGCGCCGCAGGTCGGGTCCACTCCGGACGATGAAGACTCGGTCGGGCGCCATTCGTCCGCGTTCGATCGCAATCTGCTTGTAACTTTCGTTCGTTGCGATCGAGACGTTCGCACATGCGAAGGTCAATCGCTCGAACAGGATCATCAGGCGCCAGAAAAACCCGCGCCGGCCGAACTTGGCTTCGTAAAGTTCAGGATTGATGTCGTGATGATCGAAAATGAAGGCTTTGCCGAGGATCTTGAATTGCAGGGCGACAAGGAAGATCAGATCCGGTGGATTACAAGCATGGATGACATCGAAGCCATGCTTGAACAGGATCTTCCAGGCCAACCGGCTTTCATGGAACAGGGCAACGCCGTATTCCCGTAGGTAGCCCAGGGCGTTTTCGGCATCGGATGGGAGGTGATGCCGATAGACATGCACGCCCTCGATGCACTCGTAGGGCGCCTCGTATCCCTTGCCCATGGGGCTGATGATCGAGACGACCGCTCCTGCCTCGTTGAGCGCACGAGCTTCCTGCCAAACGCGACGATCGAACGGCACTGGCAGGTTTTCGACGATGATGAGGACGCGCTTGCCTTGAAGCTGCATGGCCTTTTCAACTCCCAACCAGATCTCGGATAAGCCTCAGGAGGGACTTATTTCAGTCGACTGATGTCGACGACAATCGGGTCACGGAGCGTAAGATCCGAACCTTTTCCGTTCGTGTCGATCACGATGTCGAATTGCTCCCGCTCCGCGTATTCGCGCGAAACGAGGATATTCGGCAGTTCAGGCAAATAGGAAACGGCATACCCGAGATTCTGACCGACCAAGTTGTTCGGCTTTAGAAAAGGATCGTAGACAGCAAGTTCATATCCGCCCTGGAGCAGTTTGCGTGCGAGATCGATGTGAGGGCTCTCGCGAAGGTCGTCGCTGTCGCTCTTGAAAGCCAATCCCAGCATCAGAACCTTTGCACCGGGCTTCAATCCTTGCGTGCAATACGTGAACAGGAAGTGCTTGTGTGCCTCGTTCGATCGGATCAACGCGTCGACGACTGGCGTGTTCGCGCCAACGTCGCCGGAGATGTACTGGAGTGCTCGCACATCTTTGGGCAGACAGGATCCGCCGAAGGGGCCACCTGGACGGAGATAGTAGGGGGAGATGTTGAGTTTCGTGTCGGACACGAAAATTTTATGCACCAGGCGCGTATCGATGTTCAATTGGACACACACGCGGCCAATCTCGTTTGCGAACGCGACTTTCAGCGCGTGGAAGGTGTTGTCGACGAACTTGGTGAACTCCGCATCTCGGAAGCGCGTGTAAAAAGTCGGCGCCGTAATACCTTCATTCATCTGCTCGAGGCGCGGGCAGGGTTCACCGTCCACCGTGCCGACCACGATCTTCGGCGGGTCGAAGTAATCCTCGATCGCTGTTGACTCACGCAGGAACTCGGGGTTGTAGACCAGTTCGACGGCATCGACCTTGTCGCCCAGCATGAACTTGAAGATCGGCTGGATCAGTTCGTCGATCGTGCCGGGGCGGATGGTGCTCCGGTAGACAACCGTGAGAGGGGCGACCCTGCCGGACCGAAGCGACGTCGCGATCTGGCGAGACACCTCCGCGATGTAGCTCATATTGTGGGATCCATCCGCGGCACTCGGCGTGCCGACGCAGACGATCGCGATGTCGCACCGATCCAGCTCAGAGCCGACAGCCGTTACGCACTTCAGTCGGCCATCCTTCAGAGCCGCCTGAAGAAGATCCTCGATGCCGGGCTCCAGAATAGGCGATCGCCCTTCATTGATCTGGCGCACCTTGTCATTGCTGACATCGACTCCAATAACCTCGTGCCCTTGCCGCGTTAGGCAGGCCGTCGTCGTCAGTCCAACGTAGCCAAGTCCAAATACAGCAATACGCATCAGGCCGCTCCAACAATCTTCGAGTCACAACTCGACATTGCATCAAATCTCGAATTCTTTTCTTTGATCTCGCATCCCATAGGCGAAGGCTCTTGGGAATGCAAAAAACAAATTTCCCTAGCGCAGCATGGACAACCGAGACCTGTTCCTATGGCCTCGCGCGCCACTCACCTACCAGCCTAAAAGGCAGCTTATACGGTATGTCACGCCTGTATCTCCGAACGATGACGTAGCGGTCTCTAACCGGGCCGAGGTGGCTCAGCAAAATTCGCGCCAGGACGCCTGAACATCAAAGACAACCCTCGTCGCAGCACCTGTTGCGCGTTGTTAGACAAGCAATTGACCGATCCACTCCCCGGCGCAGCAACGATACATTGGATTTTCACAGCAGAAGCGCGGATCTACGCCGCCTCATCGATCATCAAAACTTGAGAGCCGCACCCCTCAGAGTGATACACACCAGTAAAAACCTTCTCGATTGGCCAATCTAAGTCCCCCGCCTTCGATAATTTAACGGCACACCACGGTTGTTTGCCCTGCGTCAGGCTCGGAAGATGCACACCGATCTTTCGACAAGGCAAAGACGGATGGATGTATCCCTCGGTGTCGACGCCCTGCGGGAGGCCCTCATAGATGCGCGGAACGTCTCGCCGCGCTGCGATGAATTGCTTCGCATTCTCAAATCATCGGCATCTATTCAGGATTTCCTTCCCTAAATGCTGATGGAATTTCGCCTTGCGGGGTCCGAGATTTGAATGCCGTGCGCGGCTATGCGTATGCATGTTCAGCTAGCAGTTTTTTTTCACCTCGGCAATGCATTTGGTGCGCTGCAACACTTAGCGCCCTGGCATACCCATCTTGTCCGAATGACCGGGTGATATCGGGCTTCCGATACGCCTCCCGGAATGAGCGCTCGATGCGAACCTTAAATAAGAAAAGAACATCAGACGCTCGATGCACAATTATCGTCTCTAGTTTATAAATATTTTTACGAAATCAAGTCTGACCGAGACGCGACAAAGTATCAATATGCTGCTTAGGAAAGCCTGTATTGGCCAGATCGTTGCGTTGCAAAGCACGTGTCGACACCGCCAAATACTGGGTTGGCATTCGTGATATCGGCCGTGGCTCGTTGATGGCGCCACTCGTAGATCAAATTCGCGAAGGCAAAGTCGTCCGAGAGGCGTCCGCTTCATCGATCGGGACTTCGATTGCGCTGGAGCCGCTCCGTCCTGATCCGGCTCAGCGTGCGATGCTGATGTCGGACCATTCCGATTCCACCTCCGGTGCTCTGCTTGCGAAAGCTGCCTCGTGCTCACGCCGAACGTCCCGGCGAGTCTCGGCACGACCTTACGAGCAATGCGCGACGACGCCTCAGCACCGGCCGCAGAGGTGCATGTCGGTCACTCCCAATGCTCAACGAACTGGTGAGAAACGCGCGGTATACAGGGCCTGAGATACACGGCGCGTTCGTCGAGGTCGCGCCATCCGGACAGGGAGATTGCGGGTGAATGCCGCTCTAGCGTCATCGATCGGGGCCGCGACGCCCACCGACCGGCTGCCCGAGCTGTCGCGGTTGGCCGCCCTCTTCGCGCGGACCGTGTTGGAGGCCCAGATTCAGGGCCGCCCGGTCCCCGACGACCAGATCCGGTTCCTGCTCGACGCGGCCCTGCTCCTGAACGAGTACGGCATGGACCTGCCGTCCCCCCTCGACCAGATCATGCAGGATGCCAGCGCACCGAAAGGGCCGGAGCCGGTGGCCGACAAGACGGCGCGGACGGAGACTCAGGACGACGATGCCGGCCGCCTCGCCTGGCTGCTGCGCCCGTTCCAGGGTGCAAAGGGCTGAAGGCGCCGACTCAGGGCAGGCTGTAGCCCGGCTTCTTGAAGAGGGTCTCCGGCCGGCCGACGATCTCGGGGCGGTAGACCTGCGACTCCCAATCGGCCTGGGCGACATCCTCGATCGACACCGAGACGGCCCGCTCCGCGGCGCCGGCGCTGGCCATGAGGGCGGCCGCGAGGGCCTCGGCGATCTCCGCCTTCTGCGCGTCGGTCTTGCCCGGGTACATCTTCACGGTCACGTGCGGCATGGGTGCGGTCCTGCAGTCGGATGTCGGGAGGGCCGCCCCGGGCGGCCGCCGGGGTCCATGCCAGGGCCGGACCAGGCCGGCAAGCCGCCCCCCCGATCATCCCGCCAGGCTACGATACGGACCTTCATCGATGCCGTCCGCGCATCGATCGATCCGCCCTTCGCATTGGACGCCTCCCGTCGGCGCCGGTACCCCTACCGTCAAACGAGTCTTCGCTCGACGAAGTCCGGCATCGATAAAAATCGGGTGGGAACGATGGCGCTGGCTCTACCGCTGGAGGCGCGCGCGCAGGGTCGCGTCCGCTGGGGCATTCTGCTGATGCTGTTCATGACCACGGTCGTGAACTACGCCGATCGCGCCATCATCTCGATCGCCGGCACGCCGATGTCCCAGGAACTCGGCCTGACCCCGGTGACCCTGGGCTACATCCTCTCCGCCTTCAGCTGGTCCTACGTCGCCGCACAGGTGCCCGGCGGCTGGATGCTCGACCGCTACGGCTCCAAGTGGGTCTATGCCGGCGGCATCTTCTTCTGGTCGCTGTTCACCTTGGCTCAGGGTTGGGTCGGCTTCCTCGGCGGCGGCGCCGTGGCCGCGCTCTTCATCTTGCGCTTCCTCGTCGGCATCGCCGAAGCACCGTCCTTCCCCGGCAACGCCCGGATCGTCACGGCCTGGTTCCCCAGCGCCGAGCGCGGCAAGGCCAGCGCGATCTTCAACGCCGCGCAGTACTTCGCCCCGGTGCTGTTCGCGCCCCTGACCGCCTGGGTCACGCACGAATACGGCTGGCGCTACGCCTTCATCGTCATGGGGGTCATCGGCATCGCGCTCGCGGCGATCTGGGTCCGCGTCATCCACGATCCGGCCGACCATCCCACCGTGACGAAGGCCGAGCTCGACCACATCGCCTCCGGCGGCGCGCTCCTGGCCCTCGATGCGGGAAAGCCCGCCGCGCAGAAGGGGTTCGACTGGGGCGTCGTGCGCCAGCTCCTGTCCAACCGGATGCTGGTCGGCATCTACGTGGCGCAGCACTGCATCAACGTGATGACCTACTTCTTCCTGACCTGGTTTCCGATCTACCTGGTCAAGCAGCGCGGGCTGACGGTGCTGCAGGCCGGCTTCGTCGCCTCGCTGCCGGCGCTCTGCGGCTTCCTCGGCGGCATCCTGGGCGGCGTCATCTCGGACGCGATCCTGAAGCGCACCGGCTCCCTCACCCGGGCCCGCAAGATCCCCATCGTCGCCGGCATGCTGCTCTCGATGTCGATCATCGCCTGCAACTACGTCGACTCGCCGGCCCTCGTCATCGGCTTCATGGCGCTCGCCTTCTTCGGCAAGGGCATCGGGGCGCTGGGCTGGGCGGTGATCTCCGACACCTCGCCCAAGGAGGCGGCGGGCCTCAGCGGCGCGATCTTCAACATGTTCGGCAACACCGCCGGCATCACCACGCCGATCGTCATCGGCTACCTCGTCCAGGCCTCGGGCTCGTTCAACGGCGCCCTGGTCTTCGTGGGCTGCAACGCGCTGATCGCGATGATCGCCTACCTCGTCATCGTCGGCGAGATCCGGCGGGTCGAGCTGCGCAAGGCGTGAGGAGAACAACCATGCTCGGTGAACCGGCGACCCCCTCCGACCGGACCGGCGACACGCCCCGGACGCTGCGCCTGCACCCGGACGACAACGTCGCCATCGTGGTCAACGCCTTCGGCCTGCCGGCCGGCACCGTCTTCGAGGACGGGCTGACCCTGGTCGAGTTCGTGCCGCAGGGCCACAAGGTGGCGCTCGTCGACATCCCGCCGGGCGGGAAGGTGGTGCGCTACGGCGAGGTGGTGGGCATCGCCCTGCGCCCGCTGGGGCGCGGGTCCTGGGTCGAGGAATCCAGCGTCGAGACCCCGCTGGCGCCCGACCTCGACGCCCTGGAGAAGGCGACCCGCGTACCCGCCCCCCTGCCGCCGCTGGAAGGCTATACCTTCGAGGGCTACCGCAACCCGGACGGTTCGGTGGGCACCAAGAACATCCTGGCGATCTCGATCAGCGTGCAATGCGTGGCCGGCACCCTCGACGTCGCCGTCCGGCGGATCAAGCAGGATCTGCTGCCGCGCTTCCCCAACGTCGACGACGTCGTCGGCCTCACCCATGCGTATGGCTGCGGCGTCGCCATCAACGCCCCCGAGGCGGTGATCCCGATCCGCACCCTGCAGAGCCTGGCCCGCAATCCGAATTTCGGCGGCGAGGTCATGGTGGTCGGCCTCGGCTGCGAGAAGCTAGTCTCGGAGCGCCTGCTGCCGGAGGGCTCCGCGGCGGCCGACAGCGGCGTGGTGCGCCTGCAGGACGAGCGCCACGAAGGCTTCGGCATGATGCTCGACAGCATCATGGCCATGGCGGAGGCGCGCCTGGAGGTGCTCAACCGACGCACCCGCGAGACCTGCCCGGCGGCTGACCTCGTGGTCGGCCTGCAATGCGGCGGCAGCGACGCCTTCTCGGGCGTCACCGCCAACCCGGCCCTCGGCCATGCCGCCGACCTCCTGGTCCGCTGCGGCGCCACCGTGCTATTCTCCGAGGTGACGGAGGTGCGCGACGCCATCCACCTGCTCACTCCCCGGGCCGCCACCCCCGCGGTCGCCGATGCGCTGATCCGCGAGATGGCCTGGTACGACGACTACCTCGCCAAGGGCGGGGCCGACCGGCGGGCCAACCCGTCCCCGGGCAACAAGAAGGGCGGCCTCAACAACATCGTCGAGAAGGCGCTGGGCTCGGTGGCCAAGTCCGGCTCCTCGGCCATCGCGGGCGTGCTCGCCCCCGGCGAACGGGTCCGCGACAAGGGCCTGATCTTCGCCGCGACGCCGGCGAGCGACTTCGTCTGCGGCACGCTCCAGCTCGCCTCCGGCATCACCCTCCAGGTCTTCTCCACCGGGCGCGGCACCCCCTACGGCCTCGCCCACGCCCCGGTGATCAAGGTCGCCACCCGCACCGAGCTGGCGGAGCGCTGGTCCGACCTCATCGACCTCGATGCCGGCCGCATCGCCACGGGCCACTCCACCATCGAGGAGACCGGCCGGGACCTGTTCCACCTCATCCTCGACGTGGCGAGCGGGCGAAAGCGGCCCTGGTCCGACCGCTGGGGCCTGTTCAACGACCTGACGCTGTTCAATCCCGCCCCGATCACCTGAGGCGGAGGTTTCAGGCGCCGTCCCGCTGCCAGGGGTGGCCTCATCCCGGCGCCCAGCCGGCGAGCCCGGAGCCGGAGGAGCCCCGCGCCGGGCCGTCGTCCGAGACGGCGCGGGAGCGGAGGCCGGGGCGCGGATGCTCCGCCTCGCGGCGCCTCCGACGGACGGGCTAGGTCTCGGATCGGCCGAGCGCGGCTGCGGCCGGGGCGCCCGATCCGGCGCGCCCGGCGAGGCTGCGCGCGACCTGGCGGCCGAGCGCGATGGCGGGGACTTCGATCCAGCGATGCACCAGGGCCGCGACGGCGATGGTCGCGAGGGCGGTCGCGGCGGCGAACAGGTGGATCGGGACGACCGATTCGTATCCGGCCAGGGCGTGCTCGATCACCACCTGAACCACCGGCCCGAACAGGTAGATCGAGTAGCTGATCGCGCCCAGGTAGGTGAAGACTCGTCCCTCGATGCGCAGCTTCAGGGCGAGGAGGGCGAAGAGCGCCATCGCGAGCCAGTAGGTGACGACGTACTTCACCCAGTTCTCGTGAAAGCCCATGTCGCGCCCATAGGCCAGCACCGAGATCACCGGAACCGCGCAGACGAGCACGCCCGTGACCCATGTGAGCGCGGAGCCCCAGCCCGGCCGCTTCTCCAGGACGTGGTAGCGCAGGCACAGACCCCAGAACATCACGGCCAGCGACAGAGGCACCGCCACGGGAAATTTCCGCTCCAAGGTGAAGCGCAGGAAGGCCAGCGTGACGGCGGCCGCGATCAGCGCGAGGGCCGAAAGCACGACACCCTCGCGATCGTCGAGCCGGCCGAGAGCGAAGAGACCCACGCAGAGGACGTAGAAGATCAGCTCGATCTGCAGCGTCCAGTACAGGCTTATGATGTTCTCGACGCCGACGAACTGCTGAAGCATCGTGATGTTGGCGGCCACGAGCAGGGCCGGTACGTCCCGCCCCGCCCAGAGGAACAGCACGAGCAGGCCGCACGGAATCGACAGCCAGTAGGCGGGATAGAGGCGGAAGAACCGCGAGACGGCGAAGGACAGGATGGGTCGGTCTCCCGCCTTGAACAGCGAGAAAGGCACCACGAATCCGGACACCGCGAAGAACAGCGTCACGGCGATCTTGCCGATGTCGACGTACTCGGTCAGTCCGGCCAGGGCGATGCGCTCGAAGGAGGACGGCCCGAGCCGCGCCTTGAGCCCGAACTCGACGGTATGCGCGTAGATGACCGCCAGGGCGGCCAGACCGCGAATCGAATCGATACAGTGCAGGCGACGCATGGCCGGAGATGGGTTGCGCCCTCAACGGCGAGGGCCATCCAGGGATTGCAGGGGCGGCCCCCTTCGACAAGGCCCTTCGCGCCGCGTGGTAAACGGCCCGGGACACCGTCGATCCGATCGTTCCGGCGATCCCGGTCCGGGACCGACCCCTGGGAGAGGGCCGTCATCCTGGCGCTCCTCACGAGGCTTCCGGCATCTTGTCCCGCCCTCATGCGCCTGGAACGGCGCTCCCGCGCATGGACAGTTGCGGCAGGAGCGGGCGCGGTGCACGGCGCGAGGGGTCGGGACACGCGACCTCCTTCCGGAGGCCGGCCGCGGCGGGGAACCCGGCCGGCCCAGCCGCATTACAACCGCAAGTCGTCGTCGCCCCCATCCGAACCGACCCGGCGCCGGAATTCGGGGCCAGATCTGGAGATGCCCATGTTCGGCCGAATCGCTCTGGCAGCCTGCTGCGTGCTGCCCGCCCTCGCGGCCACCGGTGCTAGGGCCGGCGAGGAGGAGCAGGCCGCCCTGTGCCGCGGCGACGTCATGCGCCTGTGCCTGAGCGCCGTGCCGGACCGCGACCGGATCGTGTCCTGCATGCAGGTGCACCGGGCGAGCCTCAGCCCCGGCTGCCGCACGGTGTTCGACGGCGGGACCCGTGCCAAGGGCGGCACCCGCTCGGCCGCGCTGCGCTGACCGGGGGGCCGCCGCGGGGCGCGGACCCGGTCCGGTTCCGTCCCCGGCTCGGTTGTGTCCCGGCACGGCCCTTGTAAAGGAAGGGCCATGCAAGCCCCTTCTCCGCTCCGACGGCCCTTCTCCGCCTTCCGGTCGATGCTCACCAGCGAGGCCGGCGGCGGGCTCGTCCTGATGGCGAGCGCGGCCCTCGCGCTGGTGGTCGCGAACTCGCCCCTGGCGGCGAGCTACTTCGCGGCCTTGCAGGCCAAGGTCGGGGGCCTGAGCGTCCTGCACTGGATCAACGACGCGCTGATGGCGCTGTTCTTCCTGCTCGTCGGCCTCGAGATCAAGCGCGAGATGCTGGACGGGCGGTTGCGGACCTGGCCGGACCGGATCCTGCCCGGCCTCGCCGCCATCGGCGGCATGGCGGCGCCGGCCCTGGTCTACGTGGCGGTGAACCGGCACTCGCCGGAGACCCTCCGCGGCTGGGCGATTCCCGCCGCCACCGACATCGCCTTCGCCCTCGGCATCCTGGCCCTGCTCGGCTCCCGGGTGCCGGTCTCGCTCAAGGTCTTCCTGACCGCCCTGGCGATCATCGACGACCTCGGCGCGGTGCTCATCATCGCGCTGTTCTACACCGCCGACCTGTCTCTGCCGATGCTGGGCGGGGCGGCCGTGACCCTGGCGGTGCTCTACGGCCTGAACCGGGCCGGCATCCGCCGCCTGTCACCCTATCTCGTCCTCGGTGCGGTGCTGTGGTTCTTCGTCCTGAAGTCCGGGGTGCACGCCACGGTGGCCGGCGTCCTGCTGGCCCTGACGATTCCCCTGCGGCTCAGCCTCGGCCGGCCGGACGACCCGACCTCGCCCCTGCACCGGCTCGAACACGCCCTGCACCCCTGGTCGGCCTACCTGATCCTGCCGATCTTCGGCTTCGCCAATGCGGGCGTGTCGCTCGCGGGCTTCACGCCGGGGATGCTCCTCGACCCCGTGACCCTCGGGGTCGCCCTCGGTCTCATCGTCGGCAAGCAGATCGGCGTGTTCGGCCTCGTCCTCGCGGCGGTGAAGCTCGGGCTCGCCCAGCGGCCGGCGGGGGCCGGCTGGATGCAGGTCTACGGCGTCTCGCTCCTCTGCGGCATCGGCTTCACCATGAGCCTGTTCATCGGCCTCCTGGCCTTCGCCGACGCGCCCGAGCTCGAATCCGAGACCAAGGTCGGCGTGCTGGCCGGATCGATCGTCTGCATGGCGGCCGGCGCCCTCGTCCTGCTGCTCGCGCCGCGGCGCCGGGTCGGGGACCCGAAGGTCCGGGCCGCCGCCGACGCCTGAGGCGCCCGGAGCGCGCGCCGGTCCCGCGCCTGCGCAGGAACGTCGCAGGCGCTGAAAGCTTCGCGCCCCGCTCCGGTTGTCGCCCCTGACGGCCGCCGGTCGCCGGCCGTGCCTGGGCACGCCGCCGTCAGCGTTCGGACAACCGGCAGGCAGGCCGTCCCGGCTGCGGAAAGGGGAGCTCTTCATGCCCGTCCTCGTCGCCCTGATCGCCGTGGCCGCCGGCGTGCTGAACACCGTCCAGGCGGGGGCGAACACCACCCTGGCGCGGAGCTTGGGCCAGCCGATCCTGGCCGCCTTCGTGGTGACGGGGGCCAACGCGGCGGTCTATCTGCTGGCGCTGCCCTTCGTCGGGCTCGCCTGGCCCGGGACGGCGCGGCTCGCGGGCGTGCCCTGGTGGGCCTGGGCGGGGTCTACGTGCTGGCGATGATCTTCCTGGCAGAGCGCCTGGGCGCGGCGATCTTCACCGGCCTCACCGTGACGGCGGCCATCGTGACCTCGACGCTGCTCGACCATTACGGATGGCTCGGCTTCGCCCAGCACACGGCGGGACTCGGGCGCATCCTCGGCTGCCTGCTGATGGTCGGCGGCCTGGTGCTCGTCTCGCTGTCCTGAGGAGGGTCGTCGAAGCGGCGGGCAGGCTTCCGGGGAAGCCGGCTTCGAGGGAAATGGTGGGCGCGACAGGGATCGAACCTGTGACCCTTCGCGTGTGAAGCGAATGCTCTCCCGCTGAGCTACGCACCCGGACCGAGGGCCTTCTAGGGCGAGGGGCGCGGCGGCGTCAAGCGCTGATCGGCAGGTTCTGCGCCGGCTTCCGTGCGCGGGGTCCCGAGCCGGAGCAGGATCACCACGGGCACCAGCCCGACCGCGACGATGAGGAGGGCCGCCACGGTTCCGTCCTCGTAGGTGCCGCGCGCGGCCTCGCCGTAGAGGTGGGTCGCCAGGGTCTCGACGTTGAGGGGGCGCAGCAGCAGGGTCGCGGGCAGTTCCTTGACGCAGTCGACGAAGACCAGGAGCGCGCCGCTCAGCACCGCCGGCCAGGCCAGGGGAAGCTGGACCCGCCACAGGGTGGCGCCCGGCCCGCGCCCGAGCATCCGCCCGGCATCGGGCAGGCTGCGGGGCACGCGGGCCAGGCCGGCCTCGCAGGTGCCGATGCTGACCGCGAGGAAGCGCACGAGGTAGGCGGTGACGAGGGCGCCCCCGGTGCCGAGGCCGATCAGGGCCGGGGCGACCCCGAAGAGCCGCGTCGTCCCGGCCGAGAGGGCGGTGTCGGCGAGGGCCAGGGGGCCGAGGAGGCCGATGGCCAGGATCGCGCCCGGCAGGGCGTAGCCGAGGCTCGCCACCCGGATCAGCGCCTCGCCCCAGCGGCGCGGGACGAGGCGCGGACCCGCCGCCACCACGAAGCCGATGGCGGCGGCGATCACGGTCGCGGCGCCCGCATAGAGCAGGGTATGGCCGATCTCGGGGAGGATCGTCTCCGGCAGGCCGCTGCGCCACACCCGACGCAGGGCCGCCTGCACGAGGTAGCTCGCCGGGATCACGAAGCCGATCGCCACGGGCACGAGCCCGAGGGCCAGGGCGGCCCCGGCGCGCGCCCCCGTCAGGCGCTGCCGGGCGAGGCGGCGCGGGCGCTGGGCGCCTCCCGAGAACCCGCGTCCGGCCCGGGCCCAGCGCTCCAGGGCCACCAGGGCGACGACGGCCACCAGCATGACGAGGGCGATCTGGGCCGCGCCGGCGAGGTCCGAGCGGTTCACCCAGGTGGCGTAGACCTGGACCGTGAGGGTGCGCACCCCGAGGAATTCCGCCGCGCCGATGTCGTTCAGGGCCTCCATCAGGGCGAGGCTCGCTCCGAGGGCGATGGCCGGGCGCGCCATCGGCAGGGCGACCCGCAGGAAGATCGCCGAGGGCCGGCGCCCGAGCATCCGGGCCGCCTCGATGAGGTTGGCGGCCTGCATCAGGAACAGCGCCCGGGTCGGCAGGTAGACATAAGGGTAGAGCACGAAGCCGAGGAGCAGGATGCAGCCGGGCAGCGAGCGGATCTCGGGCAGCACGAGATCGCGCGGGCGGGCATAGCCGAGGAGGTCGCGCAAGGTGGTCTGCACCGGGCCGATCGGATGCATCAGGTCGAGATACGCGAAGGCGACGATGTAGGTCGGCACCGCCATCGGCAGCAGCAGCCCCGCCTCGAGGAGGCGCCGGCCGGGAAAGTCGTAGGCCGCCACGAGCCAGGCGGAGCCCGCCCCGAGCACCACCACCAGCACGCCGACGCCGGCCAGCAGAAGGGCGGTGTCGCGCAGGGCCTGCGGCAGCACGTGGGCGACGAGGTGCGGCCACAGCGCCGCGCCCGCCCCGTCCCCGATCCCGTCCCCCGCCGCGACCACGAGGGCGACGACCGGGCTCAGCACCAGGGCGCAGAGCCCCAGGGCGGCCGCGCTCCAGGCGAGTCCGCGGGGTCGGCCGAGGAGCGGCAGGGCGGGGACGGCCGCGGTCATGCGGGTCTCAAGGGCGTTTTTCGCAAGACCGAGGCGCGGGCCGCCCTCAGTGATCGAACCCCACCGTGTCGAGGAGGAGGCTCGCCGCCTTGCGGTTGCGGGCGATCTCCACCAGCGGCACGGAATCGATGGTCAGGGGACCCAGCGCCGTGAGGAGCGGGTCGATCGGTGCGCCGGCCTTCACCGGGTACTCGTAATCGGCCTTGGCGTAGAGCCCCTGCGCCTCGTCGGAGACGAGGTATTCGAGGAGCTTGACCGCCTCGTCGCGGTTGGGGGCGTTCTTGGCCACCACCGCACCGGAGACGTTCAAGTGGGTGCCGCCGCCCGCGAAGGTCGGCATCACCACCTTGATGCCCTCGCCCCACTTCTGCTGCTCGGGGCCGCCGCGGCCGGAGCGCATCAGGCCGACATAGTAGGAATTGCCGAGGCCGATCTCGCAGGTATCGGCGAGGATGTCGCGGGCGACGTCGCGGTCGCCGCCGGCGGGCTTGCGGGCGAGGTTGGCCTTCAGGGCGCGCAGCCAGGCCTCGGTCTTCTCCGGCCCGTGCTTTACGAGATGATGGGCGATGAGCGCCGTGTTGTAGGGGTGCTGGCCCGAGCGCAGGCAGAGGCCGCCCTTCCATTTCGGATCGGCCAGCCCCTCGTAGGTGATGGCCTTGAGGTCGGCGAGGTCCTTGTCGGCGTAGAGCACGCGGGCCCGCATGGAGAGGGCGAACCAGCGCCCCTCGGCATCGCGCAGGGTGGCGGGCACCGCCGCCTCCAGCACGCCCGAGCGCACCGGCTGGGCGAGGTCGCGGTCGACAAGGTCGATGAGGTTGCCGACGTCCACGGTCATCAGCACGTCGGCCTTGGCGCGGGCGCCCTCTGCCGCCACGCGCTCGGCCAGCCCCTTCTCGACGAAGACCGTGTTGACGGTGACGCCGCTCTTGGCGGTGAACGCGTCGAGCAGGAGCCGGATCAGGCCGGGCTCGCGGGTGGTGTAGAGGTTCACCTCGGCCGCCGAGGCCGTCCCGATCAGGGCTGCCAGCGCGAAGCCCGCGAACCCGATTGCCTTGATCCCACCCGCCATGGTCGACACCCTTCACGTTCGAACGTGGCGGGTGTTCAGAAGCATCGGCGAGAAAAACACAAGCGCGATGTTCTGGACTTAAAACAATTCAAAACTAAAGCCGCGCACTCAACAGAACTTCGCGCCCCGTCCATCTTTTAATCCGCCTCCCGCGCAAAAATAAAGCAGCGCTGCGGGTCGAAGGTCAGGCCCACCGTCTCGCCCGCACGATGCGGGTCGTCCGCGCAGACGGGCAGGCGCAGGAGCTCGGGGAGGCCCTCCACCGCCAGGGTCAGGAGGGCGCCCGCTCCGAGGAAGCGGCGCGCACGCACCACGGCCCGGAGGGGCGCGCCCGGCGCATCGAGGCGGATCGCCTCCGGGCGCAGGCCGAGGGTGATGGCGGCGCCCTCCGCCTGGCCCGGCGTCGGGACGGGCCCGAACGGCGTCGCCACGGCGCCGTCGCGGCAGGTGCCGTCGAACTCGACGCAATCGCCGAAGAAGCGGGCCGCGAACCGCGTCGCGGGGCGAAGATACAGGTCCGGTCCGGTGCCGACCTGCACGATCCGTCCCCGCCGCATCAGGGCGATGCGGTCGGCGAATCCCAGGGCCTCCTCGGGGTCGTGGGTGACGAGGAGCGTGGTGGCGCCGCTGGCGCGCAGGACCGCCAGGGTGTCGTCGCGGACCCGGTCGCGGGTACGCCGGTCGAGATTCGAGAACGGCTCGTCGAGGAGGAGGACGCGCGGCCCCGGGGCCAGGGCGCGGGCCAGGGCCACGCGCTGGCTCTCGCCGCCCGAGAGCGTGCCGGGATAGCTCCTGGCCCGATCGGCGAGGCCGACCTGCTCCAGCCGGGCCTGCGCCAGGGCGCGGGCCTCGGCGGCGGGCTTCCCGTGCAGGCCGAAGCGGACGTTCTCGGCCACCGTGAGGTGGGGGAACAGGGCGTAGTCCTGGAACATCAGCCCGACGCCCCGCGCCTCGGGGGCGACGCCGCGGCCGCCCTCGCTCACCAGGGCGCCGTCGAGGCGGATCGTGCCCGTCTCCGGCTGCTCCAGCCCGGCGATGGCCCGCAGCAGCGTGCTCTTGCCGCAACCGGAATCGCCGAGCAGGGCGAGGATCTCGCCGGGCCGGACCTGGAGCGAGACGTCCGCGAGCGCCCGCACCGCGCCGAAGCGCAGCCCGATGCCGCTCAGGTCGAGGCGCGGCGGGTCGATCGCTGAGGGCTCGGCAGGACGGGTCATCGGATCCGGGTCGATGCGGGGTTGCGCTGCTTAGGAGCCAATGCGGCTCGGAGGCAATCCACCTGCACCATCGCGTTGAGGCCCGGTTGCCCCTATATTCCGGTTATGTTCCGTCAAAGCCCCGCCCGATGCCCTGCGTCGCCGAGATCCTGATCCCGCTGGCGCTGGACAGCGCCTACAGCTACGCCGTGCCGGCCGGGCTCGACCTCTCGGTCGGCGATGTCGTGCAGATCCCCCTCGGGCCGCGCGAGACCGTGGGGGTGGTCTGGGGCGTGCGCCAGAGCCCCAGCGGCTCGAACCTGCGCCCGGTCACCGGCCGGATCGACGTGCCGGCCCTGCCGGATGCCCTGCGCGAGCTCGTCGACTGGCTCGCCCGCTACACCCTGGCGCCGAAGGGCTCGGCGCTCGCCATGGCCCTGCGCCTGCCCGACGAGGCCGCCCTCACCGAGACCGTGCGGGTCGGTGTCCGGGCCTCCGGCAAGGCCCCGTCCCGGCCGACAGCGGCGCGCACCAAGGTGCTGGCGGTGGCGGCCGACGGGGCAATGCGGGGCAAGAGCGCGCTCGCCAAGGAGGCCGGCGTCTCCCTGAGCGTCGTCGACGGCCTCATCGATGACGGTGCCCTGGAAGCGGTGGCCCTGGCGCCCGAGCCCGTCGCCCTGCCGCCGGACCCGGACCATGCCCGCGTGCCCCTGTCGGAGGCGCAGGAGGCGGCGGTGCGGGACCTCGTCGCGCTGATGAACCCAGGCCCCGACGCGCCGGCGCCCACGGACGCCATCGGCGATCCCCTGCCGGCGCCCGCCGCCCCGTACGGCAAGGTGCCGCCGCCGGGGGCCGAGGCGAAGGCGCCCACCGTCCTGCTGGAGGGCGTCACCGGCTCGGGCAAGACGGAGGTGTATTTCGAGGCGGTGGCCGATTGCGTCCGCCGCGGCCATCAGGCCCTGATCCTGATGCCCGAGATCGCCCTGACGGCGCAGTTCCTCGACCGCTTCGCCGAGCGCTTCGGCGCGCGCCCGGCGGCCTGGCACTCGGGCATCGGGGCTAAGCGCCGCGAGCGCATCCGGGCCGGGGTCACGGCGGGCGAGATCGCCGTGGTGGTGGGCGCGCGCTCGGCCCTGTTCCTGCCCTTCGCCGACCTCGGCCTCATCGTCGTCGACGAGGAGCACGAGGCCGCCTACAAGCAGGAGGACGGGGTGCACTACCACGCCCGCGACATGGCGGTGGTGCGCGGGCGGATCGAGAACTGCCCGGTGGTGCTGGCCTCCGCGACCCCTTCCATCGAGACCCGGGTCAATGCCGAGCGGGGCCGCTACCGCCGCATCGCCCTGCCCGAGCGCTTCGGCGGCCGGCGCCTGCCCGACATCGCCGCCATCGACATGCGGGCCGACAAGCCCGAGCGCGGACGCTTCATCGCGCCGGCCCTGGTCGCGGCCGTGCGGGAGACCGTGGATTCGGGCGACCAGGCCCTGCTCTTCCTCAACCGGCGGGGCTACGCCCCCCTCACCCTGTGCCGGGCCTGCGGCCACCGCTACCAGTGCCGCAACTGCTCGACCTGGCTGGTGGAGCACCGCTTCCGCCGGGCGCTCGTCTGCCACCAGTGCGGCTATGCCGAGCGGCGCCCGGATTCCTGCTCGGAATGCGGCACCTTCGACAACCTCACCCCCTGCGGCCCCGGGGTGGAGCGCATCGCCGAGGAGGTGGCCGAGCTCTTCCCGGAGAAGCGCGTCATCGTCCTGTCGAGCGACTTTCCCGGCGGGGCCGAGCGCCTGCGGGCCGAACTCCAGACGGTGGCGGAGGGCGGCTGCGACATCGTCATCGGCACGCAGCTCGTGGCCAAGGGCCACAACTTCCCGCACCTGACCCTGGTCGGCGTCCTCGACGCCGATATCGGCCTGACCTCCGGCGACCCGCGGGCGGCCGAGCGCACCTTCCAGCTGCTGCAGCAGGTGACGGGGCGCGCCGGGCGCGGCGAGAAGCCGGGACGCGCCCTGCTCCAGACCTACCAGCCGGAGCACCCGGTGATCGCCGCGCTGCTCTCGGGGGATTCGGAGCGCTTCTACGAGGAGGAGATCGGCGCCCGCGAGGCCGCCGGCCTGCCGCCCTTCGGCCGCCTGGCGGCCCTCATCGTCTCGGCGAACGAGCGCGAGGTCGCCGAGGCCCACGGGCAGGCTCTGGCCCGGGCCGCCGAGCCGCCGGAGGGCGTGATGGTGCTGGGGCCGGCCGAGGCGCCGCTGGCGCTGATCCGCGGGCGCTATCGATTCCGGCTGCTGGTGAAGACCGAGCGCGCCGTCGACCTGCAGAGCTACCTGCGCGACTGGCTGGCGCGCGGCCCCAAGATTCGCGGCAACGTGAAGGTCGCCATCGACGTGGACCCGCAGAGTTTCCTATAACGCTGCTTCGACGTTCGCTCGGGTCGCGTTCGACCCTTCAGGAGTGCCACACGTGCTGACCTACACCAAGAAGCCGGATTCGAGCGTCGCCGAGATCGTGGTCGATGGCCAGATCACCGATGCCGAGATGAACACCGTGATCTCGGCCATGCAGGCCGACCTCGACAAGGGCGGCAAGATCAAGCTCCTGGAAGACGTGCGCGATTTCAAGGGCATGGAGCCGGCCGCCTTCTTCAAGGACCCGCGCTTCGGCCTCGCCATGATGAAGGGCGTCAGCCATGTCGCCCTGGTGACCGACGCCTCATGGCTGCGGATGATCGCCGACACCTTCGGCAAGGTCTCGCCGGCCCAGATCAAGACCTTCGACCGCGCGCATATCGACGAAGCGCGCCAGTGGCTGGCGGCCGCCTGACGAGAAGGGATGCCCAGGGGACGCGCGGCCGAGGCTCGCTCGCCTCGGGACGCGGTCCCGCCCGGCCCTACTCCGCCTGGGCGGTTCGCGTCGTGTGACGACGGGCCGTCCAGCGGCCCGAGCACAGGGACGAGACCTTCCAGGTGCCGCCGCCGCTCTGGGCCTGGAGCCGGCCCGAGACCGCGCCCGAGGCGGTGCCGTTCGAGACGTTGAGGCCGACCGTGCCGTCCGGCCCGACGCGGCCGTTCAGGGTGGCGCCGGCCGCCGCGGAGGTGAGGCGCACCTGCCCCTCCTGCACCGAGACCCCGTAGGTGTAGCGGCTGTCGCAGACCATGCCGCTCTCGGTGACGAGTTCCACCGACCAGGTCCCGTTGAAGTTTCCGCCGTCTCGGGCGGCGGCCGGGATCATCGCGGGCGAGGACAGGCCGGCTCCGAGCGCCAGAACCACCGCAACTTTGGACATGCATCATCCTTCGGCAATAAGCGTCCGCCCGAGCCGCGACCGCAGGGCGGCGCAACGGCTGTGCAAGCAGACGATGGAGTGAGAATGCCCTGATCATATCCGCCGAAGCGGCAAGATTATGACAGGCCCCACAATTCGATGATGAGACTTATTGCCGAGAGTGCCTGAACGGGCCATGACCGCGGCGGAGCTTGGCGTTATCGGTCGTAATACGCCTGCAATGCTTGGCGGTCGCGCGTGACCGGCAGGGCGAGCAGCGCCAGGACACGGGCCTTGTCCGGCGTGAGATCGTCGGCGAAGACCGCGCCGGCCGCGCGCAGCGTGCTGCCGCCGCCCTTGAAACCATAGACCGGGAGCGCCCGGCCGTGGGGAACCTGGCTCGCCACCACGACGGTGACGCCGGCGGCGATCGCCTCCACCACCGCGTCGTACAGGGCCTCGTTGACGTTGCCGAAGCCGTAGGCGGCGATCACCACGCCCTCGGCCCCGTCCGCCACGGCGTGGCGGAGCTGGAGCCCGTCGCCGCCGGCGGCCATCGCCACGATCTCGACGCGGGCGAGCCGGTCGGGCAGCGGCAGGGTCTGGCGGCGCAGGGACCTGCGGGCGAACACCACGCGGTCCTCGTCCACGTGGCCGAGGAAGCCGGCCTCGCCGGACTGGAAGGTCTCGACGTTGTTGGTGTGGGACTTGCGCACCTCGCGGGCCGCATTGATGTTGTGGTTGAGCGTCACCGTCACGCCCAGCCCCCGCAGATCTTCGCGCGCGCCCTGGGCCAGGATCTGCCGGATCGCGTTGAGGAGGTTGCGCGCCCCGTCGGCATCCGCCTCGGAGGCGTTGCGCTGTGCGCCCACCATCACCACAGGCTTGTCGCTCGCGAGCGTCAGGTCGAGGAAATAGGCGGTCTGGTCGAGGGTGTCGGTGCCGTGTAGGACGATCGCGCCCGCGATGTCCGAGCGCGCCAGCAGACCCGCCACCGTGCGGCTGAGGTCCGGCCAGAGGTCCGGGCCCATATAGGCGCTCGGCAGGTTGGCGAATTCCACCACCTCGATCCGCGCGAGGTCGCCGAGCCGCGGCACCGCGGCGGCGAGGTCGGCCCCCGTCAGGGCGGGGACCGGAGCCCCCGTGACGGGATCGTTCTTCATCGCGATGGTGCCGCCGGTGGCGACGATGGCGACGGTCGGACGATCGGTCATGCCGGCGGGCCCGGTCAGTCGGTCAGCGCGCGCGCCTCTTCCGGCAGCATGATCGGGATGCCGTCGCGGATCGGGTAGGCGAGGCGCGCCGAGCGGCTCACCAGTTCCTGGCGGCCGGCATCGTACTCGAGGGTGTCCTTCGTCAACGGGCAGACGAGGAGCTCGAGGAGCTTGGGGTCGACGCGGGTGGCCTCGACGGGGCTCGGGGTGTCATCGGCCATCTGGGGCGTATCCTTCGCGGAACATGGTCACTGCAGGGTGGGCTCGGAGCCCGACCCGCGCACCAACTCCATTTCGGTCACCGCAATCAAGACCTCGGCCCGCGTCTTGAGGTCCGCCGCCTCCAGCATGGCCTGCTTCTCGCGGGCGCCGAAGGGGCTCATCATGCAGAGGGCGTTGACGAGGGCCTCGTTGGGCGCCTCCTCAATGCCGGCCCAGTCGACCTTGAGGTCGTTGACCTCGACGAAGTCGCGCAGGGCCTTCAGCACGCCCTCGCGGTCCACGGCCTCCTCCCCCGCCCGCGCCTCGAAATCTGTGGCGAAGTCGTCGTAGGAGACCTGGCAGCGGCGGTAGCGGGTGGTGGTGGCGAGCTCGCTCTCGACCCGGAACCGGGCGATGCCGGTGAGCGAGATGAGGTAGCGCCCGTCGCCGGTCTCGGCGAACTGGGTGATCCGCCCGGCGCAGCCGACTCGGAAGAGCTTCGGCGTCATCGGCGACGAGCCGGCCTCCACGTCCGGCTGGATCATGCCGATGATCCGGTCGCTCCGCAGGGCGTCGTCGATCATGGCGAGGTAGCGCGGCTCGAAGATGTTCAGCGGCATCTGTCCGCGCGGCAGCAGCAGCGCACCGGGCAGCGGGAAGACCGGAATCACTCCGGGGCAGTCGGCCGGTCCCTTGTAGCCCGCATGCGTGCTCATCGTGTTCCCCTGCGGTTGGTTCGCGGCCTCACGCAAAGACCAGGGTCGACAGGCGTCGCCGCCCGCGGATCGAGGCCTTGTCCATCAGGCCCCAGGCCTCGAAGAAGGTGAGGAGCTGCTTGCGCGCCGCACCCTCGTTCCAGGTCCGGTCCCGGCGCTCGATCTCGATCAGCTGGTCCACCGCCTCGTCGCGCAGGTTGCGGCCGTTGAGGCCGAGCGCGAGGTCGAAGCGGGCCTGGAAATCGTTCGGGTCGGCCTCGATCCGGGCCTGGAAGGTGCCGAGGTCGCCGAGGGCCGCCGCCTGCTCGGCGAGCTCGATCGCCGCGCGCACGCTGGCGAGGCCGGCATGGGAGGCCTTCTCGGGCGGCGCCATCGCGACGAGCTGCTTGGCGTTCTCGAGGTCGCCGAGGTCGAGCTGGATCTTGGCGAGCGCCGCGATGGCGTCGACGTTCTCGGGCTCCTCGGCGAGCACGGCGGCGTAGAGCTGGGCGGCCTGCGCCACGTCACCGACGCCGAGGAGCGCCTCGGCCTCCGACATCGCCTCCTCGATCGGGGTCGGGCCGGCCGGGCCGGCGAGCCGCGCGATGAATTCCTTGATCTGGGCCTCGGGCACCGCCCCCATGAACCCGTCCACCGGCTGGCCCTTGTCAAAGGCGATCACGGCGGGAATCGACTGGATGCCGAGCTGGCCGGCGATGGAGGGATGCTCGTCGATGTTCATCTTGACGAGCTTCACCTTCCCGGCGGAGCCCTCGACGACCTTCTCCAGCACGGGGGCGAGCTGCTTGCACGGGCCGCACCACGGCGCCCAGAAGTCGACCAGCACGGGCTGCTGCATCGACTCGGCGATCACGTCCTGGCGGAAGCTCGCCGTGGTCACGTCCTTGGTGGTCCCGCCCGGCACCGGCGCATCGTTCAGCATAACGTCCTCAAGGCCTTCGTATGGATCCGTGGGAAGGTCCGGGTCTGGCCACCCATCCCGTCCTGCGTCAAGAGATGGGAACTCCGCGCGCTCGGACCAGAGCGGACGTCCACACGCGATCGCACCCGGGTCCCGGCCCGGCCCCTCTCCGGCTTCCTCCGGACGGGCTCGACACCGACCAGCGAGAGACCGGCCTCCCTAGCGAGGGGCGCTCCCGCCGGTCCGGCCCGCATCCGGCGCTTTGTCATCCGGCGTCCTGGCATCCGGCGTCCTGGCATCGGTCACGAAGACCCCCTGATAGGTGCCCTTGGCGGCGTTCGCCTCGCAGGTGATCGCGGTCTTGCCCGGCTCCGGCGTGCTGAAGGCGCAGGACCCGACGGCGACCAGCGGACCCTGGGCCACGCCGTCCTTCGTCGTCTCGCTCGGGATCACGAGGTTGATCGGCTGGAGCGGGTCGGTCTCCTCCGTGCGCTCCTGCTGGGCGCCGTTGCCGCTGAAGCTGAGCGCCCGGCCCTCGGCCGCGAAGTCGAAGCTCGTGCGGTTGCGCGAGACCGTGTTCATCAGCGTGTTCTTGCAGGTGCCCGAGACGTCCTTGCCGGCGATCACGAGCTTCTCGCAGCGGCCCTCGAGCTTGACGGCCGTCTGGGCGAGGGCGGGAGCGGCCGCGAGCAGCGGGGCGGCGGCGAGGACGAGGCGGGCGGTCGAGAGGCGCATCATGGTTCCGATGTAAGGCTGCGGGTCGGTTCGTCGAGGGTCTGCGGACGCGCAGGGTCCCGGGTTCTGGCGGGCCGGGTCCGGCATTCAGGCCGGGAAGCGCGCGGCGCGGTCGTTCGGGGCCTCGAAGTCGAGGGCCGGCCCGAGGGGCACGATGCGGGTCGGGTTGATGGTCGGGTGGCTCTCGTAATAGTGCCGCTTGATATGGCTGAGGTTCACCGTCCGGGCGACTCCCGGCAGGGCGTAGAGGTCGCGCAGGTAGTTCGACAGGTTGGGATAGTCGGCGATGCGCTGCCGGTTGCACTTGAAGTGCCCGACATAGACGGCGTCGAACCGCACCAGGGTGGTGAACAGGCGGATGTCCGCCTCCGTCAGCCGGTCGCCGCAGAGGTAGCGCGCCGCGTCGAGGCGGGCCTCCAGGGCGTCGAGCTCGGTAAACAGCGCGGTGAAGGCCTCGGCATAGGCGCCCGGATCGGTGGCGAAGCCCGCCTTGTAGACCCCGTTGTTCACGGCGTCGTAGACCCGGGCGTTGACCGCGTCGATCGCGTCCGCGAGATCGGCCGGGTAGAGGTCCGGCCCGGCGCTCCCGAAAGCGCCGTCGAGCATGCGGATGATCTCGGCCGACTCGTTCGACACGATGGCGCCGCGCCGCCTGTCCCACAGCACCGGCACGGTGACGCGGCCGGTGAAGCCGGGATCGTTCTTCAGGTAGACCTCGTACAGGCGGGTCGCGCCGTTGACCGTGTCGGGCGTGGCGCCGGGTGACTCGCCGAAGACCCAGCCCTCCCGGCCCATGTGCGGATCGACCACCGAGACCGAGATCGCCTCTTCCAGGCCCTTCAGGGCGCGCACGATCAGGGTGCGGTGGGCCCAGGGGCAGGCCAGCGAGACGTAGAGGTGGTAGCGCCCGGCCTCGGCCGGAAACCCGCCCTCCCCGCTCGGACCGGGGGATCCGTCGGCGGTGATCCAGTTCCGGAACTTGGCGTCCGTGCGCTTGAAGCGGCCGCCGGTCTCCTTGGTGTCGTACCAGGTATCCTGCCAGACGCCGTCGACGAGCAGCCCCATGATGCATCCTTCCCGCGATCCCGATGCGCGGGAAGATGGGCGCTCAGGCCTCGGCGGACAGTCCCTCCGGTGCGGCGGCGGGCGCGGCGGCCTCGAGGTGCTCGCCCTTCTGGTAGGTCGCGATGTCGAAGGTGTCGTCGGGCAGGCGGGTGACGAAGCGCTCGGCCATCTCGAACACGAGGAGATCCGGCCGCACGCGCTCGACGTAGCCCCAGTCGATGCTCGACGACCAGACGAAGTGAACCTCGCGGAAGCTCTCGGCCAGGATGCCGGTGAGCATGATCGGCGCGAAATGCGCGTAGGAATCGCCGAACAGCACCAGGGTGCGCGGATCGACGTCCGGCCGCTCGTTCCGGAAGCAGACATGGGCGCCGACATGCAGGTCCGGGGCGCGGCCGGCGGCCTCGTAGGCGGCCACCAGCGGGCTCGCATAGGTCCGGTGGGCGTCGCGGTCGAGCACCGCGTGGCTCGCCGTCTCGATCGGCTTCTCCAGGATCTTCTCGCCCAGGTCGCGCACCCGGGTGGTCTCGTAGCGCTCGCGGGCGTCGAGATCGGCCGGGGGCACGGCGCCGCAGGCCCGCATCAGCACCCCGTAGGCGAGGCGGCAGCCCTCGTAGTTCCAGTGGGTGTCGGTGCGATAGTAGAGCGGCACCGCGCCGTCGCGCGCGGCCCGCATCGGCGCCAGCAGGTCGACGTAGTGGGGATCGTTGATCAGGCGCCGGGCCAGCACCCGGGTGGGCGCCTGGCGCGGATCGAAGCGCAGGTCCTGGGTCCGGTCGTCGTAGACCGACAGCTTCTCGGGCACGACGACGTGGACGTAGCGGATGCCGAGCGCCCGGGCCCGGGCGGCCCGCGCCTCAATGAGCCTGACCCAGCCGCGCAGGCGCCACCACCGGGACAGGGTGGCGCGGTACTGCTCGAGGACACCGTTCGTGCCTCCGATCAGGAAGAGCCAGCCCTCGCGCCCCACATGGACGATTTCCCGGTGTTTGCGCCGCATCGGGGCTCTCTAGCCGGCCCGGGCGGCCCTGAACAGGCCGCGCGGTGGGCCCGAGTCGCGGGCCCGGGTCCTGGACGCGCCTCCCGCCCGCGCCATCTCCCTGCCTCACGCCGGATCGGACCATGACAGACCGCACGCCCACGCCCGACCCGCTGATCCTCACGCTCGCGATGGATCCCGATACCTTCGCGCGGTTCGACGCCCTGCGCCGCCGGCATTTCCCGCAGGCGCTCAACCACATCCCCGCCCACGCGACCCTGTTCCACCACCTGCCCGGTCCCACCGAGCCCGGCATCGTCGAGACCCTGTCGGCGATGACCCGGACCCAGGCGCCCCCCGAGGTCGCCGTCACCGGCCTGCGCTTCATCGGGCGCGGCGTCGCCTTCGTGCTCGCCTCCGACGCCCTCTCGGCCTTCCGGGCGCGGCTCGCCGACGCCTTCGAGACCTCGAGCGAGGGGCTGACCGCGCAGGACCGGCAGGGCTGGCGCCCGCACGTCACGGTGCAGAACAAGGTCGATCCCGCCACCGCCCGCGCGCTCCACGCCGCCCTGGAGGCGGAGTTCGTGCCCTTCCGCTTCACCGCGCCCGGCCTGCTGCTCTGGCGCTACCTCGGCGGCCCCTGGGAGCGACGCGCCAGTTTCGCGTTCGGGTAGCGCCGAGCCCGCTCCGATGAAGGCCGCCCGGATGATGGAGGCGGCACGGATGGAGACCGCCCCGCCGATCCGCTATGCCGGGCCGATCCGGCTCCCCCAACGACGCATTCGCGAAGACGCCCGCATGAAAGCCCTGCCCTCCGGCTACCGCAACAATCCGCTCGTGACCCGGGCCAATGCCTTGCGCCTGGCCCTGCGCCTCAACGAGGTCGGCCCGGTCCTGGCGCTGCTGGCGGTGAGCCTCCTCGGCTACGGCTTCTTCGCCCTGGCCAACGAGGTCGGCGAGGGCTCGACCGAGGCGCTGGACCGCAAGGTCCTGCTGGCCCTGCGCAACCCGGCCGACCTCTCCGACCCGATCGGACCGCGCTGGCTCGAGGAGACCATGCGCGACATCACCGGACTCGGCAGCGTCTTCACCATCGTGTTCGTGACCACGGCGGCCTGCGCCTACCTGGCGATGACCGGGCGCCGGCGCATTGCCGTGTTCGTGATCGCCGCCATCGGCGGCGGCGAGATCGCCTCGACGGTGCTCAAGCTGTTCTACCACCGGCCCCGCCCCGACCTCGTGCCGCACGGGATGGAGGTGTTCACCGCGAGCTTCCCCAGTGGCCACGCGATGATGTCGGCCATCGCCTACCTCACCCTGGCGAGCCTGATCGCCCGCGTGGACCGGCAGCGCGGAGTGAAGATCCTCGTGCTCACCGTCGGCGTCTCGATGACGCTGCTGGTGGGCGTCAGCCGGATCTATCTCGGGGTGCACTGGCCGAGCGACGTGGTCGCCGGCTGGTGCGTCGGGGCCGCCTGGGCCGCCCTGTGCTGGTTCGTGGCCCTCGTCCTGCAGCAGCGCGGGGAGGTCGAGGCCCCGACCCGGCATGGGGAGCCGGAGCGGACGCCTTAACCATAGCGTCGGATTTTGCGGCCCGTGCCGCCCGCGGGAGGGCACCGACCCCTCACAACCATGTTATTGAAGGATACAACCTCCGGAGATGAACCCATGTTTCTGGGACAGCAGGAACGGCGCGCCGGACAGCGGCTGCGGAGCCTCCTCGGCGCGGATATCCGCATCGCCTCGTTTGCCTCCGATACCGCCTGCCTGGTGCGCGACAGCGGTCCGGACGGTCTCCGTCTCGCCTTGAGCGACGGCGTGCCCCTGC
The DNA here is from genome assembly GCF_979253015.1 of Methylobacterium sp. AC433. Taxonomy (NCBI): domain Bacteria; kingdom Pseudomonadati; phylum Pseudomonadota; class Alphaproteobacteria; order Hyphomicrobiales; family Methylobacteriaceae; genus Methylobacterium; species Methylobacterium sp. AC433. Next base: position 29,950 of record NZ_CEEDBN010000008.1, read on the forward strand.
CGGAGATCTTCGATCTCCACATCCGCAAGACCCGAGAGACGCGGGCGGTGCGCCTGATCTGGCGCGGCGACGACTGCGTCGGCGTCCGGTTCGTGCCAGACCCGCCCGCCGCGGTGCCGATCCCCATCGGCCTGATGCGCGACCTTCGGGCGGCGCGCGCGGAGATCGAGTCGCTGCGGGCCCGCCTGGCCGCGCGGGGCGACGAGGCCTGAGCGCCCCAGCGGTCCGGTGGCGCAGGCCCCGGAACCGCCGGAACCGCGTTTCTCGCCGTGACGTTCCCGAGGGAGTAGGCTGGCGGGTCCCCATCCGCGGCCCCTGTCCCGCCGGAACCGACAGCGAGCTTCATGACGGATGAAATCCCCCTCTCCCGCCGCAACCTCCTCCGCGCGGGCAGCGCGACCCTGACCGGCCTCGCCCTCGGGGCGACGGGCGCAGGTGCGCAATCGGGGCCGCCGGGGCCCTCGGTCCCGGCCGATACCGGCGCGGTGCAGGGCGGCAAGGTGATGTTCCCGAACTGGCGCGGCCCCGGCGACCGGGCGCCCCCGCCGCCGCCCGCCCCGATGCCGCCGGGCCAGCGCGTCGGCTTCGCCATCGTGGGCCTCGGGCGCCTCAGCCTGGAGGAGATCCTGCCGGCCTTCGGCGAGACGAAGCGGGCCCGCTTGGTCGCGCTGATGTCGGGCACCCCCGCCAAGGCGAAGCTCGTGGCCGAGCAGTACGGGATCGCGCCGGAGGCGGTCTACGGCTACGACGAGTGGGACCGGCTGGCGCAGAACCCGGCGGTCCAGGCGGTCTACGTGGTGACGCCGAACGCGGTGCATCGCGGCGACGTCCTGGCCGCGGCCAAGGCCGGCAAGCACGTGCTCTGCGAGAAGCCGATGGCGGCCTCCTCGGCCGAGGCGCGGGACATGATCGCGGCCTGCGCGGCGGCCAAGGTCAAGCTGATGATCGCCTATCGCTGCCAGTACGAGCCCTACAACCGCGAGGTCGTGCGCCTCGCCCGCTCCGGGGAGGTCGGCCGGATGCGGATGATCCAGGCCTTCAACGGCCAGACCACCGGGCTGCCCCAGCAATGGCGCCTGAAGAAGGCCCTGGCCGGCGGGGGGGCCCTGCCGGATATCGGGCTCTACTGCCTCAACGGCGTGCGGGCGCTCACCGGCGAGGAGCCGGTCTCGGTGGAGGCCCAGATCCACTCGCCCGTGGGCGATCCGAAGTTCGGCGAGGTCGAGGAGACGGTCTCCTTCACCCTGCGCTTCCCCTCTCAGGTCATCGCCCAGTGCATGACGAGCTACGGGGTGCACGAGTCGCGCCGGCTCCAGGTCCACACCGACAAGGCGGACATCGACCTGCAGAACGCCTTCGCCTACCGGGGCCAGCGCCTGGTGGTGGCGCGGCCGGACGGGCAGGCGGAATCGCAGGACACGCGCATCCTGACGCAGAAGAACCAGTTCGCCCTGGAGATCGACCACATGGCCCGCTGCATCCAGGAGGATCGGCGCCCCCGCACCCCCGGCGAGGAGGGCCTGCAGGACCAGGTCCTGATGGAGGCGATCTACGAGGCGGCCCGCAGCGGCCGGCCCGTCACGGTCGGCCCGCCGCCGGACGCGCCGGGCGGCCTCGACGTCACCCGCGGTCCCGAGCTCGACGCCGCCGGCTGATCCCGCGCGCCGGGCAGTTGCCTGGGCGTCACGCAACCCGTCTAGTGTGCCACGGGGGCGGCACGGGACCGCCCTCGGATCGCTCGGACCCTTGACCCCATCGCCCCGCCCCTCTGCCCCGCGACGGCTCGGCGCAGCCGTCCTCGGCGGCGTCCTCGCGCTCATCGGCGTGCCGGCGGGTCCCGCCCTCGCCGAGACCCCGGCCGAGATCGCCGCGCGCCTCGCCCTGGAGGGACGCGCCATCGGCTCGCCGCGGGGCGCGGGCGGCGACCCCCAGACCTCGGTCGCCCAGTCCGTCACCTCCTCGCGTCCGTCCGCCAACCTCGATACCTCGATCCAAGACCAGCTCGGCCCCTTCGGCGACCCCTTCGGCTTCCGGGCCTTCCTGAAGGAGCGCGGCGTCACCTACAGCCTGACCTATTTCGGCGAGAGCCTCGGCAACGTCTCGGGCGGCCTGCGCCGGCGCGGCATCGCCGAGGGCCTGCTCGACCTCGAGATCGACGTGGACCTCGGTCCCCTGGTCGGCTGGACCGGAGGCGCGCTCCACACCAACCTGTTCCAGATCCACGGCGCCGGCCTGTCGCGCAGCGCGGTGGGCAACCTCATCACGGTCAGCGGCATCGAGGCCCTGCCGGCGTCGCGCATCTACGAGCTGTGGTTCGAGCAGAAGGTCTTCGGCGACCGGTTCGGCCTGAAGTTCGGGCAGATCGCCGCCGACACCGAGTTCGCCGTGACCCAGACCGGCACGGTGTTCGTGAATTCCACCTTCGGCTGGCCCAACAACATGGCCGTGGTGATCCCGAGCGGCGGACCGATCTATCCCCTCGCGGTGCCGGGCGTGCGCGCGAAGGTCGTGCCCAACGCCAACCTGTCCTTCCAGGTCGGGCTGTTCGACGGCGATCCGGCCGGGCCGGTGCGCGGCGACGGCGCGTCCGACCCGCAGCGGCGCAACCGCACGGGGACCAACTTCCGCACGAACGACCCGCCCCTGGTGATCGCGGAGGCCTCCTACGCCTACAACATCGCGCCGGGGAGCACGGGCGAGGCCGGGACGGTGACCCTCGGCGGCTGGTATCATCTCGGCCGCTTCGACAGCCTGCGCTTCGACGGCGCCGGCACCTCCCTGGCCGCGCCGGAGAGCAGCGGCATCGCCCGCCGCTTCCGCGGCCAGGCGGGTCTCTACGGCCTCATCGACCAGACCGTCTATCGCGAGCCCGACGACCCCAACGACGGCGCGAGCGTGTTCCTGCGCGCCTCCGCCTCGCCGGCCGACCGCAGCCTCGTCGACCTCTATGCCGACGTGGGCATCGCCTATAAGGGCCTGCTGCCCGGCCGCTCCGACGACACCGTGGGCCTCGCCTTCGGCTATTCCCGGATCTCCGCCCAGGCACGCGGGCTCGACACCGATACGATCCTGGCGACCGGCGTCGCGATGCCCCGGCGCAGCAGCGAGGCGGTGCTGGAGGCGACCTATCAGGCGGTGCTCGGCCCCGGCGTCACCCTGCAGCCGGACGTCCAGTACGTGTTCCGGCCCGGCGGCGGCGTCCCCAACCCGCGCGACGCCAGCGGCGCGCGCATCCGCAACGCCGCGGTGTTCGGGCTGCGGGGGACCATCCGGTACTAATCGCCCGTCGTCAGGTGGAGGATTTCGTCTCGCAGGGGTTCCTCGCGGCCGTAGAAGCTCGCCACCATGCTCTCGCGAAATGCATCGGGGCGGAAGCGGCGCATGGCGAGGGGATGCCCCGCCCTGTGGGCGAGCAGGATCAGGAAGGCCGTCTGGGCCCGGCCGTTGCCGTCACGAAAGGGATGGATGGCGTTCAATGTCGCGAGGAACGCGGCGGCGCGCTCGGAGAACGCCTGCGGCGGCAGATGACGCAAGGTATCGTCCCGCTTCAGGCGGTCGAACAACCTGTCGAGTTCCTGGGCTATGTGCTCCGGAAAGCAGAAGGCACTCGCTCCTCTGCTGATCCTGACCGTTCTCGGACGTCCAGCCCAAGCATAGACGTCCTGGAAGATGTGGCGGTGAATGGATCGGTAGTGAGCCGCATGAAAGCGGCCCCGGGGCAACGGCTCATCGAACCGCTGCGCCGTCATCACCGCTTCGAAGCGGTCCAGATCGGCCTGCCGGCGTAAGCCCGCCCTGTTCTTCAGGACGTTCGTGCCCCTGTAGCAATACGCGTCGTCGGCGACGCCGTACATGCCGGGTCAGGTGCTCCTGCGCCCGTACTTGTCCGCCAGCAGACGCCGTGCCTGACCGGGAAATTCCGCCCTCGCCTGGGCGTCTCGAAGGTCGCGCTTCATGGTGCCGCTCAGCCGGATTCCCTCAACCGCACTGATCTTCTCGAACGCCTGGCGTCCGAGAATGAAGGTTTCCACGACGCGGCCATTGCCATCGTGGACGGTCATGGCGCCCCCCTTGGCGCGCATGACGGCCTGGGCGGCCTCGACGGCCGCAGCACGGGTCGGATAGGTTTTCCCGGAACGCACGCCCCTCTTGGTCGTGACTCTCCAGCCGCCTTCGACGGCGATCACGGCGAGCCCCTCCGTCGCGCCTGGACGCTCGATTCGGGTCGCCCGCGATGGAGGAGAAGACGCTTTCGACATGGCCGGCACACTACCACATCGACAGGAGGACCGGCAGCAGCTTTCCGAGCCTTGGAGACGTCCACGTTCCGACCGCCGAGGTGTTTCGCGTCGGAACTCGTCCCCTCGACAGCGCTGGGCTACTCCGCCGCCGGCGTATGCAGCGACAGGAGGCGGGCCGTGCGGGCGTGATCCACGGCGCGGCCGCTCTCGGTGGCGCCCGCCCCGAGGTTGCGCCGCTCGTCGTTGATCGCGGCGTGGACCGCGTCGATGGCGAGGATGAGGGCGCTCACGGTGCGGTTGTCGATGTTGCGCTCGCGGGCGTGCTGGACGACGTCGGCCACGAGGTCGTCGGTCTCGCGCACGAGGCCGTCGAGATCGGCCTTGCAGGTGGCGGCGCGCACCTCGCGCAGGATGTCGAGGAGCCGGTCGAGGACGATGTCGATGCGCTCGCGGCGCTTGCGGGCGAGGCGCTGGGCGATCCAGGCGACGCCGGAGCCGACGGTACCGCCGAAGAACGCCAGCAGGTAGATGTAGTCCTCGTAGCGCTCGAACATCGTCTGCTGTTCGCGCTCGAAGTAATCCACCGCGCCGGGGTGGTTCGGCAGCCGGGCGCTGGTGGCCGCCACGGTGGAATCGAAGTCCGGCGCCTTCATCAGGTTGGCGATCGGCGCCAGGGGCGCCAGCTTCGAGCGCCACTCGAACAGGTGCTGGGTCACCGAGGCGACGGTGAAGCGGCTGACGCCCCCGCGGGCCATCAGCCGGTAGGACGCGCCCACCGTCTTCACGTCCTCGTCCGGGCGCTTTGGGCGGCCGCCGAAGGTGCCGGCCGGAATCGTCACGGATTGCAGCTCGGGCATCCGCTGGATGATCGCCCCGCCATCCGGCACCGAGACGAAGTTGATCTTCTTCTCGGCCGAAGCGGCCTCGACCGCGCGGACCGTCGAGATCGCCGCCTTCGAGGCCGGAGCGGCGATGACCGCCACCGCGTCGACCCGGCCCTCCGCGATGGCACTGGTGACCTCCTGGGGCGTGAGCGGCACCAGGGCGACCCGGGCCGGGCCGAGGCCGCCCTCGGGCACCGGCTCGGCGGCCGTGTGGGCCGCGAAATCGTAGAAGGCGAGGAGGTTCGTCAGGAACGGCATGTCGGCGGCGTGCCGCTCGACCACGCCGAGGCGCTTGCGCGCGAGGTCGGGGAAGTTCTCGATGCCGGCCGCCTCGGGGGCGGCGATCAGCAGGGCCTCGTCGTGCAGGATCGCCAGGGTGAGCCCGTTCTCGGGCAGGAGGACATCGGGCCGGACCACGGCGAGATCGGCCTTGTTGCGCTGGAGCGCCTCGGCGCTGTCGCGCACGTCATCGTAGAAATTCAGCTTGAGGCGGACATCCTCGCGGCCCCGGGCGAGGGCCTGGGCATAGGTCTGCAGCAGGGTCGCCTCGGCGCCGTCCCGGGGGCCCACCGCCACGGTCAGCGTGGTCGGGCGCGACAGGTAGACCAGCATCCCGGCCACCACGGCGAAGCCGAGAGCCAGGAGGACGAGAAGCCACTCGCGTCTCACGAGAAAGGCCGGCATGGCAGGAACGAGCCTTTGTCCAGCGTGATCACCATATCTGCGAGACCGACACCCGAACCCCGTCCGGATCGTGAAGAACCGATGACACCGCGAAACGTTGCGTCCCGCCGCCCCGCCGGAGCTGCCCCGGATGGCCGGGCCGAGGCGAAGCCGCCACCGCCCGTCACGCCCGCCTATCTCGAGCGGGCGGCCCTGCATTACCTCGAACGCTACAGCGCCTCCGTGGCGATGCTGCGGCAGACCCTGAAGCGGCGGGTCGACAAGCGCTGCCGCCTGCGCGGCGAGGATGCGGGCGCTTACGCCGAGGCGATCGAGGCCACGGTCGCCCGCGCGGTCGGCGCCGGCCTCGTGGACGACGCCCGCTTCACGGCCGGGCGTGTCGCGGCCCTGCGCCGGCGCGGCGCCTCCGCCCGCGCCCTGTCGGCCAAGCTCGCCGCCAAGGGCGTGTCGCGCGAGCAGGTGGCCAGCGCGATGGAGAACGAGCGGGAGACGGCGGACGAGGGCGTCGACCTGGAGGAGGAAGCCGCCCGGGCCTATGCTAGGCGGAGGCGCCTCGGACCCTGGCGCAGGCCCGGGACCCGCGAGGCCCATCGCGACCGCGACCTCGCCGCCATGGCCCGCGCCGGCTTCCCTTACGGCCTGGGGCGCCGGGTCATCGAGGCCGAGCCCGACATCGATCCGTTCGAGACGGACACGTAAGGTCGAGGCTCCAGGCTGCGACATCGCGGCGGCGGAGAAAGCCCGGATTCGTGCGTGAAAACTTGAACGAAACACGAACGAGGCGCATCTCTTCGTCATGGACGAAATGCTCGCCAAGAAGCTGCGCATCCTCGCCGATGCCGCCAAGTACGACGCCTCGTGCTCGTCCTCCGGGGCGCCGAAGCGCACGGCCGGCAAGGGCGAGCTCGGCTCGACCACGGGGGCCGGCATCTGCCACGCCTACACGCCGGACGGGCGCTGCATCTCGCTCCTGAAGATCCTGCTGACGAACTATTGCCTGTTCGACTGCGCCTACTGCGTCAATCGCCGCTCCTCCAACGTCCAGCGGGCGAAGTTCTCCGTCGAGGAGGTCGTGACCCTCACGGTGGAGTTCTACAAGCGCAACTACATCGAGGGGCTGTTCCTCTCGTCCGGCATCATCAAGTCGCCCGACCACACCATGGAATTGCTGACGCGGGTGGCCAAGTCCCTGCGGCGCGACCACGGCTTTCGCGGCTACATCCACCTGAAGTCGATTCCGGAAGCGAGCCCCTGGCTGATCGAGGAGGCGGGCCTCTACGCCGACCGGCTCTCGATCAACGTCGAGTTGCCCACCGAGGCGAGCCTCGAGCGCCTGGCGCCCGAGAAGGACGGCGCCGTCATCCAGCACGCCATCGCGCAGATCGGCGAGCGCATCGCGCAAGCCAAGTCCGAGAAGCGCCGGTTCTCGCCCGCCGGGCAGTCGACGCAGGTCATCGTCGGGGCCGACGCCACCACCGACGAGGCGCTGATCCGCAAGAGTGCGCTCCTCTACGGCTCCTACAACCTCAAGCGGGTCTATTACTCGGCCTTCAGCCCGATTCCGGACGGCTCGACCATCCTGCCGCTGACATCGCCGCCGCTCCAGCGCGAGCACCGCCTGTACCAGGGCGACTGGCTCCTGCGGTACTACGCCTTCACGCCCGACGACGTGGCCGACGCCACGGAGGGCGGGATGCTCTCCCTCGACATCGACCCGAAGCTCGCCTGGGCCCTGAAGCACCGGGCACGCTTTCCCGTCGACGTGAACCGCGCCGACCGCGAGGCGCTCCTGCGGGTGCCGGGCCTCGGCGCCCGGGCTGTGGACAAGATCATCCGCGCCCGGCGCCACACCCGCCTGCGCCTCGACGACGTCGCCCGCCTGACCTCGGCCCTGAAGCGGGCGCGGCCCTTCCTCATCGCGGCCGATTATCACCCGGCGGGCGGGCTCACCGACCGCCTCGACCTGCGGGCGCGCCTGGCCGACCCGCCGCAGCAGCTGAGCCTGTTCTGAGATGGGCGTGCCGACCCCCGGTCTTCCCCCCTCCGCGGAAGGGGCAGGGTCATGTTCCGGTACGCTCGAGGCCGTCTACCTCTCCCTGGGCGCCGATCTCGACGGCTTCCGTGCCGCCGCGCGTCGCCTCGCCGGCCGGCGCGTCCCCCCGGAGCGGGTCCTGTGGTCCATCTGCGAGGCGCCGGGATTGTTCGGGACCCCGACGCCGTCCCCTGACGACGAGGCGCCCCTGAGCCTGCCGCGCGGGGTGGGCGCGATGGTCGCCCGGGTGGTGCTCCACCGCGATCCCGAGCGCTATGCCCTGCTCTACGAGCTGATCTGGCGCAGCCTGCACGGCGAGCGCCGGCTGCTGGAGGTGTCGAGCGACCCGCTGGTCCATCGCCTGGAGCGGATGGCCAAGGCCATCGCCCGCGACCTGCACAAGATGCACGCCTTCCTGCGCTTCCGGCGGGTCGAGGCGAGCGAGCCCGAGCGCTTCGTCGCCTGGTTCGAGCCCGACCACCACATCCTGGGAGCCGCCGCGCCGTTCTTCGTCGAGCGCTTCCGCAGCCTGCACTGGACCATCCTGACGCCGGAGGCCTCCGCCCGCTGGGACGGCACGCGGCTGACCTACGGACCGCCGGGGCGACGCGAGGACGCACCGGCCCAGGACGGCTTCGAGGCGGGTTGGCGCGATTACTACGAGAGCACCTTCAACCCCGCCCGGACCAACCTGTCCGCGATGCGGGCGGAGATGCCGAAGAAGTACTGGCGCAACATGCCGGAGACCGCCGCCATCCCGGGCCTCGTCCGGCAGGCGGCGGCGCGCACGGGCGCCATGATCGAGAGGGAGCCGCAGATGCCCGTCAAGCGCAACCCCGCCCGCGCCGTCGCGGCCATGGCCGATCAGGCCCCGGATTCGCTGGAGGCGCTGAACGCCATCATCCGGCGCTCGGAGCCGCTGGTGCCCGGCGCGACCCAGGCCGTCCTCGGCGAGGGACCGGTAGGGGCCACAATCGCCTTCGTGGGCGAGCAGCCTGGCGACCAGGAGGACCGCCAGGGGCGTCCCTTCGTCGGTCCCGCAGGGCAGCTGCTGTCGCGGGCGATGGAAGAGGCCGGGATCAAGCGGGGCGAGGCCTACCTCACCAATGCGGTCAAGCACTTCAAGTTCGAGGAGCGCGGCAAGCGCCGCATTCACCAGAAGCCCACCGCCGGCGAGGTCAGCCACTATCGCTGGTGGCTCGACCGGGAACTCGACTTCGTCGCGCCCAGGCTCGTGGTGGCGCTCGGCGCCACCGCCGTGCTGGCGCTGACGGGCAAGGCGATCCCGATCACGCGGGCGCGGGGGCCGGCGCAGTTCGAAAAGCCCTATGCGGGCTTCATCACCGTGCACCCGTCCTACCTGTTGCGCCTGCCGGACGAGGCGAAGGCGGAGGCCTACGCGGCCTTCGTGGCGGATCTCCGCCGCGTCCACGACCTGGGGCGCTCACTGGCCGCCTGACGCGTCACGCCTCCTCCTCCTTGTGGGGGCGCAGCTCCGGCGTGACCTGATCGATCTCGGTCTCGATCGGGGCGGAACGGCTCTCGACCCGGGTGCTGTCGACGAAGATGCGGGCCTCGCCCTCCTTCAGGCCGAGGCTGCGCAGGGCGTAGAGGGTCATGCCGAAGGCCAGTTCCCGCTCGGCCATCAGCACGAGGCCGACCCCCTGCTCCTCGAAGTGGCGGCGCTCGCCGTCGTTGTGGGTGCGCACCAGGGTGTCGATGCCCGGGTGGATCTCCCGGGCGAGCTCGACGATGCGCCGCGCCGTGTGCGCCTCCGGCGTCGCCACCACGATCAGCCGGGCCTGGGCGATGTCGGCGGCCTGGAGGATGCCCGGTGCGGTGGCGTCGCCGAACACCGCCTCGACACCCTCCTGGCGCAGGTCCAGCACCCGGCGGCGGTCGCGGTCGAGGACGAGGTAGGGCAGGTCCCAGGCCTTGAGCGCCTTGCCGATGGTGCTGCCGACCCGGCCATAGCCGACGATGATCGCGTGGCCGCGATGGGGCGGGCTCTCGGTGGCGACCGCCAGCGCCTCGGCGCCCTTGCGCTCGAAGCGGGCGGCGAGGCGGGGACGCTCGGCGACCTTGCGCCCGACCCAGTCGGTGAGGGCGAAGAAGAGCGGGTTCAGGGTGATCGACAGGATGGCGCCGCCGAGGATGAGGTCGCGCCCTTCCTCCGGCAGGAGCTTCAGGGACAGGCCGAGGCTGACGAGGATGAACGAGAACTCGCCGATCTGGGCGAGGCTCGCCGCGATGGTGAGTGCGGTGCCGAGGGGATGCCGGAAGGCGAGGACGATCGCCACGGCCGCCAGGGACTTGCCGATGAGGATGACGCCGAGCACCGCCAGCACCGAGAGCGGCTCGCGGATCAGGATGCCGGGGTCGAACAGCATGCCGACCGAGACGAAGAACAGCACCGCGAAGGCGTCCTGCAGGGGCAGGGAATCGGCCGCCGCCTGATGGCTGAGGTCGGATTCGGCGAGCACCATGCCGGCGAAGAAGGCGCCGAGCGCGAAGGAGACGCCGAAGAGCTCGGCCGAGCCGAAGGCGATGCCGAGCGCCAGCGCCAGCACCGCCAGGGTGAAGAGCTCGCGCGAGCCCGTGCGGGCCGCCTGATCGAGGAGCCACGGCACGAAGCGGCGCCCGCCCACCAGCATCACCGCGGCGAAGACCCCGACCTTGGCCAGGGTCAGCCCGAGCGTGAGCCAGAGATTGCCGTCCCCGGCATGGTGGGCGGCGCCCGCGCCGTCGCCCCCGAGGGAGGGCGCCAGCGCCGGCAGCAGCACCAGGGCCAGCACCATCGCGAGGTCCTCGACGATGAGCCAGCCCACGGCGATGCGGCCCTTGTCGCTGTCGAGGAGCCGGCGCTCCTCCAGCGCCCGAAGCAGCACCACCGTGCTCGCCACCGACAGGGCGAGGCCGAAGACGAGGCCGGCCCCGAGGCCCCAGCCCCAGGCCAGCGCCAGGGCGCCGCCCATGGCCGTGGCCGCTACGATCTGCACGACGGCGCCCGGCAGCGCGATGGTGCGCACCGCCATCAGGTCCTTGATCGAGAAGTGAAGTCCGACGCCGAACATCAGCAGGATCACGCCGATCTCGGCGAGCTGGCCGGCGAGTTGGCTGTTGCCGACGAAGCCCGGCGTGTAGGGGCCGACGAGGACGCCCGCGAGAAGGTAGCCGACGAGGGGCGGCAGACGCAGGCGCTGCGCCAGCATTCCGCAGACGAAGGCAAGCACGAGGCCGAGGGCGATGATGGCGATCAGCTCTGTCGCGTGCGGCACGGGTCGGAGATCTCCGGGTCGAGGGAAAGGGCTCTCAGGGCCGTGCCGCGTGACGCCCGCGGGGGCAAGTCGCGATCGGCCCTCACGTCCACGATGCGTCCGAAATTCCGCGTCCCGGATCGCTCGACGTGTCGCGACGCACAACATCGGCACCTGGACCGGAGTTTCGCGGAATAAGTTCGGACCGGCCGAAACGGATCGCCCACTCGCTTTTCCGTGAGCGGCAAGGAAACTCTTCGCCACCGGGTCCTGTTGTCGAAGCAACGCTTGCTGCTTGAGCAAAGCCGGCGTCATTTTGCGATTACGATTTCGGCGGCGGAACGGACGATCGATGACATCACAGAACGAGCGTTCGACCGCACGAGACTCCGTCGAGACCAGGAATTCCACCCTCTGGACCGTCGCCCTCGCCACCGCGCTCCTCGGCTTCGTCGCGCTCCCGCGCCGGACGGGCGGATCGGCGCCGGCCCGGGCGATGCCGAAGGATCCGACCCGCCGGCCCTCCCCGTCCCATGCCGGTCCCGAGGCCCGCCGGGTGGCCGACAGCGAGCCCGAGCGCGGCCGCAAGGCGCGTACGCCGTCCGAGATCCCGGCCAAGGGCTGGAAGGACATCGGCCTGCGGGTGTTCCACGACGTCTCGGAGAACAACATCGTCTCGGTCGCCGCCGGGGTGACCTTCTACGTGCTCCTGGCGATCTTCCCGGCCATCGCGGCCCTGGTCTCGTGCTACGGGCTCGTGGCGGATGTGGCCACCATCAACGAGCACCTGCAGAGCCTGCAGGGGGTCATTCCCTCCGGCGCCCTCGAGATCATCGGCGAGCAGGTCAAGCGCATCGCCGCCAAGGGCGACACCACCCTCGGCCTGACCTTCTTCACCGGCATCGTCCTGTCCCTGTGGAGCGCCAACGGGGGCATGAAGGCGGTCTTCTCCGCCCTCAACATCGTCTACGAGGAGCGCGAGCAGCGCAGCTTCGTCTGGCTCAACCTGCGCTCGCTCGCCTTCACGGCCGGCGCGCTCCTGTTCATCATCCTGGCCCTGGTCGGCATCGTGGTGGTGCCGGCCGCGATCAACATCGTCGGCCTGAGCGCCGAGGCCTGGTACATCGCCCTGCTGCGCTGGCCGGTGCTGCTCCTGGCCGTCCTCGGAGGCCTCGCCCTGCTCTACCGCTACGGTCCGAGCCGCGATGCGCCGCGCTGGCGCTGGGTGACCTGGGGCAGCGCGATCGCGGCCGTGGCCTGGCTCGCCACCTCGCTGGGCTTCTCCTGGTACGTCTCCAACTTCGGCAAATACAACGAGACCTACGGCTCGCTGGGCGCCGTGATCGGCTTCATGACCTGGATCTGGATCTCGACCACGATCGTGCTCATCGGCGCCGAGATCAACGCCGAGATGGAGCACCAGACCGAGGCCGACACGACGCGCGGCCCGGAGCAGCCGCTGGGCACCCGCGACGCCCGCATGGCCGATACGGTGGGGGCTGCGGCCTGACGGCAGGACTGTCGCGGAGCCCTCGTCAAGGTGGACCGCGTTGACCGGCCGGTATCGGAGCCGGGGGATCGAGTCGACCGGACAAAGCCGGGGCGGCGGATCACGGGTCGTATCGGTAGACCCTCAGTCCCGGCGAACCGCGCATGGACCTCTGGCTGCGTCGGCCCCGGCTTCGCCCTGGCCTTGCTCGGGGTCTTCGGGACCTGCGCGCGGACAGCGCGTGGCGCGACGACGATGGCGCGGTTGAGGGCCGAGCGCTCGCGGGGATGCCCGCGGGCGGGCGTCCGAAAGGGTTTTGGGCGATGGAAGCGGGACCATCGGTCCGGAGATCGCAGTTCCGCCGGGCGATGTTTCTGGCCAGTCCACTTGGTCGGGCCAGAACCTTGACGGTTTACGCGCTGGTCGCCCGCCGGGTGCTCAGCCTGCGCCGTCGATCTGCGGGATGATCTGCTCGATCTCACCCGAGACGCGCAGATCGCCGTCCCGGCTCTCGTCGAGCGCGCGCAACGGGAGCGTGGCCTGCCCACTCGTATCCGGGGCAAAACTGCGCCCGTCCGCCAGAGTGAGCGCCCCTGCGCAGCAGGCCTTGAACCGGACCTTCAGCCCCGTCACCTTGGTCTTCACCAGGAGGCGCAGAAAGTCCCCATCTTCCTGAGCCACACGTGTGAGAACAGCCTCTGCCTGCGCGGCCGCCGCACGGAGGTAGGCTGTCGGGATCGTCGCGGGCTTCGCCGGGAGGCGGACCTGCAGGACGACGGCGAGGTCGAGCGAGTGCTTCGGCTGGTCGGTGAGGACGCTTGGATTGCGCTCGTAGAGGGCCTCGCTCGCCGGAAGCCGGATCGTCCCGTCCGCCGCGACCGGAATGTCCAGGCGACGGTTCCCATCCTCGATCCAGACGCGGATGGGACGACGCGGGCCGGTCTTGGGCTCCAACCGCGTGTGCAGTTCGAGCGCTGAGCGCTCGGAGGGTTGAATTGCCAGGAAGACCCGCTCGGCCGCCGCGACGACTCGGTAGGGCAACGCGCCCGTCTCGGTCGCGTGTGCCGCCCCCAGCGCCGCAACGGCGAGGACGGCCGACAGGATGCAGGGGCGGGAACGCGGCACCATCTGGGGGGAATTGTCACGCATGCGGAAAATCTCCGGTGTGGGCGAGCGAAACGGGGCCGGCACGGTGCAACCCCGAACCGCTGCCTCCTTTCGAGATACGAAAATAATTTCTGCAAAACAATAATTATTTACCGCTTTTCATCATGGATGGTTGCTCTATGATCCCGCGTATCTGCCGGAGCCCATCGATGCCGCCTCGCCTGCCTGCCCACGCTCTACCGTCGCGAAAGTTGCAGGACGGCCTCTGCCTGTGCCTCGCGGCGGCGATGCCGATGGCGATGGCCGCCTATTGGTGGTCGGTGGATGGGACGGCCCTTCTGCACCAATGGATCCAGGTCGGGACCCCGCTTCCCGGGCCGAATGCCGCGCAGCGTGGGCTTTGCGCGATCGCATGCCTTCCGATCCTGATCGTCGCGCTCCTGGCCCTCGATTGCGTCCGGCGGGTGATCGGGTCGCCGGGCGTCGATCTCTCTTTGGACGCCAAGGGACTGTTGATCCGGAGGGCGGGCCGGGCCCTGTTCTGGCTCGGCACGCTCAAGGTCGCGCTCAACACCGCCATTCCCCTGATCCTCACCTTGCCCAACCCCCCCGGAGAGCGGATGCTCGTCGTCAGCGTCGGCAGCGTCGAGTGCTTGGCCCTCGTGATGGGTTGCCTGCTGGTCCAGATCGCGGGCACGTTCGTCAGCGCGCAGCGGCTGAAGGACGAGCTCGGCGAGTTCGTCTGAGAGCGGGACGATGCCGATCATCGTCCGCCTGGACGTCATGCTGGCGAAGCGGAAGATGCGCTCGAACGAGCTTGCCCGCGCCGTTGGAATCACCGAGGCCAACCTGTCGCTTCTCAAGGCCGGCAAGGTGAAGGGCCTGCGCTTCGCAACGCTCGCGGCGATCTGCGCGCACCTCGATTGCCAGCCCGGCGACCTTCTGGAATTCGAGGCGGACGACGAGACGGGCAAGCCTGGGGGGCGCCAGGCGTGAGGATCGCAGAACCCGACTTGGCGTTCGCGCGGTCATGGCCCTAATCAGACGTGCCCGCCCGCGAACCCTGGCCGCTCGATGCTTCCTTCCAACGCTTCCGCACCCGTCGGCCCCGGCGATCAGATCATCCTGGTCGACGGCTCGTCGTTCATCTTCCGGGCCTACTTCCAGTCGATCAACCAGGACCAGAAGTACAACACCCGGCCCTCGGACGGCCTGCCCACCGGGGCGGTGCGGCTGTTCTGCACCAAGATCGCCCAGTTCGTGCAGGAGGGGGCGGCCGGCGTGATGCCGACGCACCTGGCCATCGTGTTCGACAAGTCGGAGGGCTCGTTCCGCAAGGAACTCTTCCCCGACTACAAAGGCCACCGGCCCGACGCGCCGGACGACCTCAAGCGGCAGATGCCGCTGATGCGCGACGCCGTACGGGCCTTCGGCCTGCAGCCGATCGAGCTGATCCGCTTCGAGGCCGACGACCTCATCGCCACCTATTCGCGGCAGGCCGAGGCGCGGGGGGCCGGCGTCATCATCGTCTCCTCCGACAAGGATCTGATGCAGCTCGTCGGACCCCTGGTGCGGTTCTACGACTTCGAGTCCGGCGCCAAGGGCAAGCCCGGCTACCGGCCGGAGCGCAACCTCGACCGCGAGGCGATCATCGCCAAGTGGGAGGGCCTGCAGCCCGAGCAGATCGGCGACGCCCTGGCGCTAATCGGCGACACCTCGGACAACGTGCCGGGCGTGCCCGGCATCGGCCTGAAGACCGCCGCGGCCCTGATCAAGGAATACGGCAGCCTCGACGCGCTTCTGGAGCGCGCCGCCGAGATCAAGCAGCCCAAGCGCCGCGAGACCCTGCTCGCCAGCATCGACCAGGCCCGGCTCTCGCGCAGGCTCGTGGCGCTGGAGGAGAACGTGCCGGTTCCGATCCCGCTGGACGACCTGCGCCTGCCCAAGCCCGACCCCCAGAAGCTCGTCGGCTTCCTCAAGGCGATGGAGTTCAACACGCTGACCCGGCGCATCGCCCAGATGCTCCACGTCGACCCGGAGGCGGTGCAGCCCGACCCGGCGCTGCTGCCGAACCGCGAGCCCGCGCCCGACGCGCCGTTCTTCCCCGACGCGCATGGGGATCCCGTGCCCGTCGATCCCGAGACCGCGTCCGGCGCCCCGAGCGGCGAGGTCGACCCCTTCGCCGATCTCGGCCTGCCCGACGTCGCGCCCAAGCCCCGCGGCCCCTCCGCGCCGACGCCCGCCGGCCTCGTGGCGGCGCGGGCGGCGGAATCGGTCAAGCCCTTCGACACGGCCGCCTACGAGACGATCGGGTCGGTGGAGCAGCTCGACGCCTGGATCGCCGAGGCCGAGGAGGCCGGCGTGATCGCGGTCGACACCGAGACGGATTCGCTCGATGCCAACACCGCCAACCTCGTCGGCGTCTCCCTCTGCGTGGCGCCGGGCCGGGCGGCCTACATCCCCCTCAGGCATGTCGAGCCCGTGAAGGGCGCCGACGGCGACCTGTTCGGCGATGCCAAGGCGGCGACGGACGCGTTCCAGCCGGCCGCCGGCCAGATCGACACGAAGGTGGTCATCGCGCGCCTGAAGCCGCTCCTGGAGAATCCGGGCGTGCTCAAGGTCGGGCAGAACCTGAAATACGATCTCGCCGTGCTGTCGCGGTCCGGCATCCGCGTGGCGCCCTTCGACGACACCATGCTGATCTCCTACGTGCTCGATGCCGGCAAGGGCGGACACGGCATGGACGAGCTCGCCCGCCGCCATCTCGGCCACCAGCCCATCACCTTCTCGGATGTCGCCGGCACGGGTCGCGCCAAGATCACCTTCGACCGCGTGGCGCTGGACAAGGCCACCGCCTACGCGGCCGAGGATGCCGACGTCACCCTGCGCCTGTGGCGGATGATGAAGCCACGCCTCGTGGCCGAGCATCGCGTCGCGGTCTACGAGACCCTGGAGCGCCCGCTGGTCCCGGTCGTCGCGCGCATGGAAGCGGCGGGCATCCGCGTCGACCGCAACATGCTGAGCCGGCTCTCGGGCGACTTCTCGCAGATCCTGGTGCGCCTCGAGGAGGAGATCCAGGAGGATGCGGGCGAGACATTCCAGGTCTCCTCGCCCAAGCAGATCGGCGACATCTTGTTCGGCAAGATGGGCCTGCCCGGCGCCAAGAAAACGCCCTCGGGCCAGTGGGCGACGCCCGCGACCCTGCTGGAGGAACTCGCGCAGGCCGGGCATCCGCTGCCGAAGAAGATCCTCGAATGGCGCCAGCTCGCCAAGCTGAAATCCACCTACACGGATTCGCTGCAGCAGCATGCCGACCGCGAGACCGACCGGGTCCACACCTCGTTCTCGCTGGCCGCCACCACCACCGGCCGGCTCTCCTCCTCCGAGCCGAACCTCCAGAACATCCCGATCCGCACGGAGGAAGGCCGCCGCATCCGCCGGGCCTTCGTGGCGGCGGAGGGCAACCGCCTGATCTCGGCCGATTACAGCCAGATCGAGCTGCGGCTGCTGGCCCACATCGCCGACATCCCGCAGCTGCGCCAGGCCTTCGCGGACGGCATCGACATCCACGCGGCCACCGCCAGCGCGATGTTCGGCGTGCCGCTCGCCGAGATGACGCCGGACCTGCGCCGGCGAGCCAAGACCATCAACTTCGGCATCATCTACGGCATCTCGGCCTTCGGCCTCGCCGATCGCCTCGGCATCGGCCGCGAGGAGGCAGGCGCCTTCATCAAGCAGTATTTCGAGCGCTTCCCCGGCATCCGCGCCTATATCGACGACACCAAGCGCCGCTGCCGGGACCTCGGCTACGTCACCACCCTATTCGGCCGGGTCTGCCATTATCCGCAGATCCGCTCGAACAACCCCAACGAGCGCGCCTCGGTCGAGCGTCAGGCCATCAACGCCCCGATCCAGGGCTCGGCCGCCGACATCATCCGCCGGGCGATGATCCGCATGGAGGAAGCGCTCCGGGCCGAGCGCCTCAACGTGCGCATGCTCCTGCAGGTGCACGACGAACTCGTGTTCGAGGCGCCCGAGGACGAGGTGGCGAAGGCCCTGCCGGTGATCACCCGCATCATGGTCGACGCCCCCGCCCCCGCCCTGACCCTGAAGGTGCCGCTGGTGGTCGAGGCCCGCGCCGCCCTGAACTGGGAGGAGGCGCATTGAGCGCCGCCTCCGCCTCGGCCCGGTCGAGGAAGGTCGTGATGTCGGTGCCGAGGATCAGGGGGAGGTAGGCGGCGATCCGCGCGTCGGGCCAAGCCCACCAGTTCGTGCGCAGCAGTCGCGCGATGGTCGGTTCGTCGAAGCGGTGGCGGACCACCGTGGCCGGGTTGCCGGTCACGATCGCGTAGGGCGGCACGTCGCGCCGCACCACTGCGCCCGCCCCGATGACCGCGCCGGTGCCGACGGTGACGCCCGAGAGAATTGTGGAGTTCGCCCCGAGCCAGACCTCGTCGCCGATCACCACATCGCCGCGGCTGTCGTGATCCGGTCCCGACTCCAGGGCCGCCGGTGCCCACGGCCCGCCTCCGACGAGGCCGGCGATGGCCCGGAACGGATAGGTGGTCACGAGATCGGTGCGGTGATTACCCAGCGTGATCGTGACGGTCGGCCCGATGGAGCAGAAGCGCCCGATGGTCAGGCCAGCGAGGCCTGCCTCCAGCACGCGCGGGGCTCCGTAGGTATGTGCTCCGATCGACCAGCCCCAGCGCTCGATCTCACGCGCGAGGTGGAAGCGCGTGAGGTCGTCGAAGAGCGGATGGGGTTCGATCATGGAGCCTTCCGGAAGTCGCGGGACAAGGCCCGCTGGCGGATGCGACACCCGACATGGGGACCGGCCTCGCCGCAAGTCGCGGACCGGCCGTGGAGTCGGTCGCGCGGAATAACACCCCCCGAAACGCAACGCTCCAATGCGACGCAGGGTGGAACGCCCTGCCGGGCCACGTGTTGCCGCACCGCAAACGAACCTCAAGAACGGCGCCGCTCGGGCGCCCCGGAAAGAGATCTCGCCATGAACAAGTCCCTCCTTGCCGCCCTCGGCCTGTCGGTCGCTGCCCTGGCTACCCCGGCCCTGGCCCAGGAGCCCCTGTCCTTCCGCGTCGCCCCGCAATTCGACGGCAACCAGCCGGCCGTGACCGACACCTCCGACTTCCGCGCCACCGCCCTGCGCTCGGACGCCGTCAGCATCGAGTCGAGCCGCATCGCCCTGGAGCGCTCGCGCAACCCGCGCGTCCGTCAGTACGCCCACAACGTCCTCGTCGAGCGTAAGGCCACCACCCAGGCCCTGCTGCCCGAGGGCACCTCGCTGACCGCCGGCGGCACCGTCGTCTCCGACACCCAGCCCTTCGAGACCCGCCTCGACAACCCGGTCGGCGTCGTGCTCGCCCCGGTGACGATCTCGGCCACCATCGCCCAGCGCGTGGTCGGTGGCGTCCTCGGCGGCGTCGGCCTCGTGGACAACAGCCCCGCCGAGCCGGGCCGCCGCGTCGCCATCGGCGCCGAGGGCCAGGGCCGCATCGACCGCCTGAAGTCCGCCCGCCCGGGCCGCGACTTCGACCGGACCTATGTCGACCAGCAGGCCAACTCGGACGCCCGCACCCTCGGCCTCTACGCCTCCTACGCCCGCAACGGCGACAACGCGCAGGGCCGCGAGTTCGCCAACCAGGCGCTGCCCTACATCGCCGGCGAGCACGCCCACTCGGCCAACCTCGCCGACCGCATCAACTGATCGGCGCCAAGCCCATCGGAAACGCGGAAGGGCCGCCCCGTGGGGCGGCCCTTTTCTTATCGCGAGGCCCGTCGCCGTCAGGCGGCGGGGACCAGAGCCTCCACGGCGGCGCCGAGCTCGTCGAAATGGGCGATGACCCGATCCGGGCCGAGTTCCGTCACCGGCAGGTCGGTGTAGCCTAAGGGAACGGCCACCACGGGGATGCCGGCGGCCTTGGCGGCGTCGATGTCGGCGCGGGAATCGCCCACCATCACGGCGCGGGCGGGATCGCCGCCGGCGCGCTCGATCGTCAGGGTGATGTGGCGCGGGTCGGGCTTGAAGTAGGGGAAGGTCTCGCGGCCGCAGATCGTCGCGAAGCGATCGGCGATGCCGAGCAGGCCGAGCAGGCGCACGGCCTGGCCCTCGTACTTGTTGGTGCAGACGGCGAGGAGGAAACCGCGGGTCCGGAGGGCGTCCAAGGCCTCGACGACGCCCGGGAACAGGTGCGACTGCTCGCAGAGATGGTCGCCGTAATGGGCGATGAAGTCCGAGAACAGCGCCTCCAGGCGCTCGGTGGACAGCGGCTCGCCGGCCGTGGTGAAGCCGCGCTGGATCAGGGCCTTGGCCCCTGCCCCGATCATGTCCCGGGCCTGTTCGAGGGGCAGCGTCCGGAGGCCTTCGCGACGCAGGATCACGTTGAGGGTGCCGATGAGGTCGCCGGCGGTCTCGGCCAGGGTTCCGTCGAGATCGAAGACGGCGATGGGCGGCAGGGCGGTCATGGACACTCGCGGGATGGGAGCGGACGGGCGGGGCGGAGCCGCCGCTCTAGCCCATCCCGGCGGAGCGGGCGAGGCCGGCCCGCGCGGGTCCGCCCGGCCTTTGCCGGTGGACAGGTGACCGGGTCACCGGCCCACCGTTCCGGCCGCACTTGCCTCGGCGTCTCGGCCTCCTGTACGGTTCGCTCATCGACGGCCGGGGGGCCGCTGCCCATCATCGATGACGGCCTCGATGTCCGCGCCACAGGCCGGGCGCAGGGGCGTCACGGGAGCCGAACGGGCGGAAGCGGGCGATTTCGGAGGGGGCTATGGCGGAAACGGTCCCGGGTTGGTCGGATGAGCGGGTCGATCTCCTGCGCCGGCTGTGGGAAGACGGCCTGAGCGCCAGCCAGATCGCGACGCAGCTCGGCGGCGTGACCCGCAACGCGGTCATCGGCAAGGTTCACCGGCTCGGCCTGTCGGGTCGGGTGAAGTCCGCCGAGACGCCCGGCGTCTCACCGCGCAAGGCCGTGCGCGAGGCTGAGCTGGAGGTCGTGGCGCCGGCTCTCGCGGTCGCCGACCCCGAAATGACTCCGGTCGCCTTCGAGCCCCCCGCTGCCGCGCCCGCCGTGGTGGCGACCGTATCCCTGACGATCTCGCGCCGCGTGACGATCATGGACCTGCGGGAATCGATGTGCCGCTGGCCCATCGGCGACCCGACCTCGCCCGACTTCCACTATTGCGGCGACCGCTCGATCACCGGCCTGCCCTACTGCACCACCCACGCGCAGATCGCCTACCAGCCGGCGGCCGAGCGCAAGCGCGACCGGCGCGTCGGCGGCTTTCGCTGATCCTGTGCGCCTCGGCGCGGCACGGTTTCTCGACTTCGCGCGTTGATCACCGTCGCCGGTTCCAGGCCGGCGAAAGAAGGTGACGAGCCGTGACGGAGCCAACGAGCGCAATCGACGCCGACGAGGCCGCCTTCCTCGACCTGCATGCGCAGCGCGAGGAGCTGGAACGCCAATTGTCGCTGGTGCAGCTGCGCCGGCAGTTCGGCCCCGGGCAGGAAGCGGTCGATCAGGCCGCCGACGATGAAAAGTCCCTGCTTCTCAGCCTGGACCGCGTCCTCACCCAGATCCGCGCCGCCGAGTACAGGCGTCAGCCGAACGCGCGGCGCTGGTAGCGTGACCCGGCCGGCAGCCTCAGTCGAGCCGCCGCAGGTCGCGCTCCTTGTGCCGCAGGCGCAGCAGGAGGTCGATCTGGCTGTCGGGAATCGGCAGGGTGTCACAGGTCTCTTCGTAGATCGAACGCAAGGCTGTCCCGAGACGATACCGCGTGTCGTCGGGCAGGTTGGGCTGACACGCATGCGCAGTGTCCTCCCGCATCTCGCCGTCGCAAACTCTCTGGTCCAACGTCTCAGTCCCTCGTTCGAGCGATCCAACGCCGGCGCCGAATCGTAGCGCACTCGCCGTTCATCGAGTCTCGCCGAACATGGTTAAGAGAGCGTTAACGGACGGAGTTCGCCCGACGATCAGGCGTCGGCGGATTGGAGCAGGCGCGCGGCCGCCGCCCGGGCCTCGTCCGTCACCGTGGCACCGGCGAGCATGCGGGCGATCTCCTCGCGCCGCGCGGGCGCTTCCAGGGAGGCGACCCGGGTGGCGACCCGGTCGCTGCCCTTGACGGGGTCCTTCGCGATCAGGAAATGCGTCTCCGCCCGTGCGGCCACCTGCGGCGCGTGGGTGACGGCCACCACCTGCACCCGCGTGGCCAGGCGCCCCAGGCGGGCGCCGATGGCATCCGCCACCGCCCCGCCGACGCCGGTGTCGATCTCGTCGAAGATCAGGGTCGGGGCCGAGCCCTTGTCGGCGAGCACCACTTTCAGGGCGAGCATGAAGCGGGAGAGCTCGCCGCCCGAGGCGACCTTCATCATCGGCCCCGGCCGCGTGCCCGGGTTGGTCTGCGCCCAGAATTCCACCCGGTCGTAGCCCGATGCGTCGCGGGACTCCGGGTCGGTGGCGATCTCGGTGATGAAGCGGGCGCGCTCCAGCTTGAGCGGCGGCAGCTCGGCCTTTACCGCCGCGTCGAGGGCCTTGGCCGCCCGCCTGCGCCCCTCGGTGAGCTTGGCGGCGGCCTTGGCGTAGGCGGCCTCGGCGGCGGCCAGGGTGGCCTCCAGCCCGCTCAGGGCCTCCTCGCCGGCATCGATGGCGGCGACGTCCGCGGCGTGGCGCTCGCGCAGGGCCGCGAGGTCGTCGACCGGCACCTGGTACTTCCGCGAGGCGGCACGGAGCGCGAACAGCCGCTCCTCCACCCGCTCGAGTTCGCGCGGATCGAACTCGGCCTCGCGCAGGGCCACGTCGAGGATGGTATGGGCCTCGTCGAGGGCGGTCAGGGCCGTGTCGAGGGCGGCGACGCAGGGCTCGACCAGGGCCGGCAGCTGCGCCGCCCGCCGCTCCAGCTTGCGCAGGGCCGAGGAGAGGTGGGAGACGATGGGGCCGCCCGAGGCCTCGATCGCCTCGTTCAGCTCGCGCGCGACTTTCTCGCTCTGCTGCATCACCGTGCGGCGCTCGGCCAGCGTGGTCTCCTCGCCCGGCTCCGGGGCGAGGGCCTCCAGTTCCGCCACGGCGTGGCGCAGGAAGTCGGATTCCTTGGCGGCGGCCTCGACCCGGGCGCGGTGCTCGGACAGGGCGGAGCGCGCGCCCTTCACCCGCCTCGCCGCCTCGGCCACCTGCGCGAGCGGACCCTGCAGGCCGCCGAAGGCGTCGAGGATGGCCCGGTGGGTGGTGGGATCGGCGAGCGCCCGGTCGTCGTGCTGGCCGTGGATCTCGACGAGGGCAGCGCCGATGGCCCGCAGCACCTGGACGCCGACGGCCTGGTCGTTGACGAAGGCGCGGGTGCGCCCATCGGCCATCTGCACGCGCCGCAGGATGAGATCGCCCTCGGTGTCGATCTCGGCCTGGGCCGCGAGGGTGCGGGCCGGGTGGTCGAGGGGCACGTCGAACACGGCGGTGACGGCGCCCTGCCCTTCCCCATGGCGCACGAGGCGACCGTCGCCGCGGCCGCCGAGCGCCAGGGCGAAGGCGTCGAGCAGGATCGACTTGCCCGCGCCCGTCTCGCCCGTGAGGACGCTGAGGCCCTCGCGAAAGTTCAGGACGAGCTTGTCGATGAGAACGATGTCGCGGATCGCGAGCTGGCTCAGCATGCCGCGTCTGAGGTCCCGTTGTGAACGCTGGCGCCGTGTTTACGGCGAAGTGGCGCCGGCTTCACGCAAAAAGATGCCGCCCCCGACGGGGAGCGGCAAAGCGGCACTCGGCGAAGGAACCGGGAGCGAGGCCTACTGGGCCTCGGCGGTGCGGCCGATGACGCCGCGATAGACCTTGCTGAGCCAGGAGGTCTTCTCCTCGCGCGGCTCCAGCCCCCCGTTCTGCAGGAGCGCGTGGGCGTCCTTGTACCAGGGGCTGTCGGGGAAGTTGTGGCCGAGCACGGCGGCGGCGGTCTGCGCCTCCTGGGTCAGGCCGAGGGCCATGTAGGCCTCGGTGAGGCGCTCCAGGGCCTCCTCGGCGTGCCGGGTCGTCTGGTACTTGCTGACCACGTCGCGGAACCGGTTGATCGCGGCCGGGAAGTTGCGGCGCTCGAGGTAGAAGCGCCCGACCTCCATCTCCTTGCCGGCGAGCTGGTCGCGGGTGATCTGGATCTTGGCCTTGGCGTCGGCCGCGTATTCCGAGGTCGGATACTTCTGGACGAGCTCCTGCAGGCCGGCGAGCGCCTTCTCGGAGCGATCCTGGTCGCGGGTCACGTCGGGGATCTGCTTATAGTGCGACATCGCCATGAGGTACTGGGCGTAGGCCGCGTCCTTGCTCGCCGGATGGCGCTGCAGGTAGCGCTTCGAGGCGTTGATGGCGTCGTCGTACTTCGCGCCCTCGTAATTGGCGTAGGCCGTCATCAGCAGGGCTTTGCGCGACCAGTCGGAGTAGCTGTAGGCCTTGTCGAGCTCGCCGAACTTCTTCGAGGCGCCCTCGTAGTCCTTGTCCTCCATCCGCGCCAGGCCCTCGCTGTAGAGCTTGTCGGCGGGAACGTCCGGGATGACCTCGGGCTTGTACTTCTCGGCGAAGGGGTTGATCGAGTCGAGGGCGTCGCACCCGCCGAGGCCGAGGCCGATGACGGACACCAGCACGGCCGCCATCGCACCGCGGTTGGGATGAGTAAGGCGCATTCCGGTCTTCCCCCAACAGACGGGTCCGTTCTCGGACGCGCGTCGTCAAGCCATCACAAAGGTCGGTCGCGTGGCTGACGGCCTCATGCCACGATCCGGGTGCGCTGCACACCGGACGGACGTCCCGTTTCACGCTCGATTCACCGTGGAGCGCGATTTGGGCGCGAAAGCGGCGGGCGGGCCACGCCCTTCACAGAAACGAAGGCTGTGTGTCGGTGGCGCTACAGATCGCCGACGAAGGCGGCGATGCCGAGGCTGGCGCCGAACTCGGTCAGGCTGGTCTCGCGGCGGACGCCGGGACCCTCGACGATGGCGTAGTTGGCGCGATCGGAGAACAGGGCGGTGAGGACGCCCACATTCATGCGGTGGCCGCCGCAATAGGAGCGGTAGCCGCCCTGGAGCGGAAGTCCGGCGAGGGCGAGGTCGCCCACGGCGTCCAGGAACTTGTGGCGGACGAACTCGTCGGCGTAGCGCAGGCCCTCGGGGTTCACGACGGCGGTCTCGCCGACCGCGACGGTGTTCTCGAGGGAGGCGCCGAGGGCGAAGCCCGCCTTCCAGTAGCGCTCCACGTCGCGCATCATGCCGAAGGTGCGGGCGCCGGCGATCTCGCGGCGGTAGGCGGAGGGGGTCAGGTCCATCGCCTTGCGGCTGCGGCCGATCACCGGATTCTCGAAATCGATCTCGACGTCGAGGCGGAAGCCCCGGTCGATGGGGCGGAGCTCGGCGAAGGCCCGGCCGACCTCGATGCGGACGGAGCGGAGCACCTTGATCCAGCGTTTGGCGGCACCGCAGCTCGCGGTGCCGACGGCGTCGATGGCCTGGACGTAGGGAAGGGCGCTGCCGTCGAGGATGGGCATCTCGGGGCCGTCGATCTCGACGAGGACGTTGTCGATCCCGAGACCGTAGAGCGCCGACATCAGGTGCTCGATGGTGGCGACCGCGCCGCTCTCGACGTCACCGATGACGGTGCAGAGCTCGGTGGCGGAGACGCAGGCGTGGTGGGCCTTGATGAGCCGGTCGTTGCCGGTTGGCATTCCGGTGCGGAGGAAGGCGATGCCGTGGTTGGCGGGCGCCGGATGCAGCGTGATCGCGACTGGGTTTCCGGAATGTACGCCGATGCCGCTCAGGGTCGCGGGGGCTTTGAGTGTCGTCTGTTGGTTCGTTCGCATTCCATAGCCCTCGGCCGTGATCGGGCGCGCCCATCCCGTGGGGATGGGTTCTCAGCCCTTGCGATCCGTCCGCTGCTTGAAGCCCCTGCCGGCGTCTGATGGTCGAAACCACCGCGCCTTGTCGTTCCAAAATTCGTATAGCCGCGCCTTAAAGGCAGGCCAAATCACGGATTCTTACGCTGTGTTACAGCCGCGGTTTCTACCAGCGAATCCGAATCTCGTTTTGGAACAACGATTTAACAATAGGCATAGCCCGGAGCCGTGAGGCTCCGGGCCTGTGGCTGAAATGTCTCAGCCGTGGTGTCGAAAGGTCCGTCGGACCCGGGCCTCAGTTCGCCTGGCGGCGCAGGAAGGCCGGGATCTCGAGCTGATCGTCGTCCATCATACGGGCCTGGGGCGCGACACGACCCTGTGGATCGAGGTTGCCCTGGGCCGGGCGGTAGGCCGGCGGCGCCTGCACGGGCGCGCGCTTGGCGTAGTCGACCGGCGGAGCGACATGGGGGGCCGGGGCGGCGGGAGCCCGCATCTGCGGAAGCGGAGCGGCCTCCACGTCCTCGCGGCGTCCACCGAAGCCCACCGTCGCCAGGCGGCGCAGGAGCGTCATGCGCTTGGAGTCGGCGGCCGGCTCGGCCGGCTGCTCCTCGCGGGCCCGGAGCTGGGCCTGGGCGGGAAGCGGCAGGTCCTGGATCTGCGGCATGCGGGGGGCGCGGGCCACGGCCACGGCCGGCCGGGGCGGCACGAACGGACCGGCGGCGTGCTGGGGCGCGGGCTCCGGGGCCGGCATCGGCGCGGGCTCGTAGGACATGGCGGCGCGCGGCTGGGTCTGGGTCAGCATCACCTCGTCGCGCATCACCGGAGCCTGCGGCAGCTCGACCCGCATCGGCTCTGCGGCGAGGGCCATCGACTCGGGGGCGCGCAGGGTCTGCTGCACCGGCGCCTGGACCGGAGCGGCCTGGAGCGGGGCAGCCTGCAGCGGGGCGGCCTGCAGCGTCGCCGGGGCGGACTGCGCGGCCGGGGCCGCTACGGCTCCGTCCTGTCCGACGGGGCGAAAGGTCGACGCGGGCTGTGCGGCCCGCGCCCTCGCTTCCGCACGCAGGCGCTCGGCGACCTCGGCGATGCGTTGCTCGGTCTGCACGATGTCGGGGTTGTTCTGGGAGTTGGCGGCGATCAGCGCCGGCTCGATGCCGGTGGCGACCACCGAGACCCGGATGATGCCGTCGAGGCTCTCGTCGAAGGTGGCGCCCAGGATGATGTTGGCGTCCGAGTCGACCTCCTCGCGGATGCGGGTGGCGGCCTCGTCGAGCTCGTAGAGGGTGAGGTCGTTGCCGCCGGTGATCGAGATCAGCAGGCCGCGGGCGCCCTTCATCGAGACGTCGTCGAGGAGCGGGTTGGCGATGGCGGCTTCCGCGGCGCGGTTGGCGCGGTTCTCGCCCGAGGCCTCGCCGGTGCCCATCATGGCCTTGCCCATGCCGCGCATGATCGCGCGGACGTCGGCGAAGTCGAGGTTGATCAGGCCTTCCTTGACCATCAGGTCGGTGATGCAGGCGACGCCCGAGTAGAGCACCTGATCGGCCATCGCGAAGGCGTCGGCGAAGGTGGTCTTCTCGTTGGCGACCCGGAACAGGTTCTGGTTCGGGATCACGATCAGGGTGTCGACGGCGGCCTGGAGTTCCTGGATGCCGGCCTCGGCCGTGCGCATCCGGCGCACGCCCTCGAACTGGAAGGGCTTCGTGACGACGCCGACGGTGAGGATGCCCATGTCGCGGGCGGCGCGGGCGATGACGGGAGCCGCGCCGGTGCCGGTGCCGCCGCCCATGCCGGCGGTGATGAAGCACATGTGGGCGCCCGAGAGCTGGTCACGGATCTCGTCGATGACCTCGTCGGCGGCGGCCGAGCCGACCTCGGGGTGCGAGCCGGCGCCGAGGCCCTGGGTCACGCCGAGGCCCATCTGGATCACGCGCTCGGCCTTCGAGGAGGTCAGCGCCTGGGCGTCGGTGTTGGCGACCACGAATTCGCAGCCCAGCAGGCCGGATTCGATCATGTTGTTGACGGCGTTGCCGCCGGCTCCGCCGACACCGAAGACGGTGATGCGGGGCTTGAGTTCCCGGATATCCGGCGCCTGCAGACTGATGGCCATGGTGTCGAGCCTCTCGTGCCTTTCACGTTTCGTTTGACGCCTGCCTAGAAGTCAGGAGCGCCGATTGGGTCTGGCCGTCCACGCCCACCCCGCGGGGTTCCGGGCGTGCCGGCGGTCGTCTCAGAAGCTCTCGCGGATCCAGCGTCCGACGCGCGAGAGGTAGCCGTCCGTTCCCGTGCCGGCGAAGGCCCCGTGGCCCCGCGGCTCGAAATGCTCCGCATGCGCCACCTGCGGGTAGACCAGGAGCCCCACCGCCGCCGAGAAGGCGGGACCCTTGGCGGCCTCGGGCAGGCCGCGGATGCCCAGGGGCCGGCCGATGCGGACCTGGCCCTCCATCACCCGGCGGGCGACCTCCGGCAGGCCGACGAGCTGGCTCGCGCCCCCCGTCAGCACCACCCGGCGCCCGGCCTGGGCCGAGAAGCCGGCGGCGCGCAGGCGGTCGCGCACCAGTTCCACCACCTCTTCGACGCGCGGGCGGATGATCCGCACGAGCTGCGAGCGCGGCACGTGGTTGGGGGCGTCGCCCTCGTCCTCGCCGACTCCGTGGACCGCGATCATGTCGCGCTCGTCGGATGCGGTGGCGATGGCCGAGCCGTAGAGGGTCTTCAGGCGCTCGGCCGCCGCGACCCGGGTGGAGAGGCCGCGCGCGATGTCCATGGTGACGTGGTGGCCGCCGACCGCCACCGCGTCCACGTGGACGAGGTGGCCGCCGGAGAAGACGCCGACGCTGGTGGTGCCGCCGCCCATGTCGACCACGGCGACGCCCATCTCGGCCTCGTCGTCCACCAGGGCCGAGAGGCCGGCGGCGTAGGGGGTGGCGATCACCGCCTCGACGCCGAGGTGGCAATGCTCGACGGCGAGCATGAGGTTGCGGGCGGCGGCCGCCTCGCCTGTGACCACGTGCAGGTCGACCCCGAGGGCGTCGCCCATCATGCCGGAGGGATCGATGACCGTGCCCTGCCCGTCGATGGCATAGCCGGTGGGCAGGGCGTGGAGCACGGCCCGGCCGGGGCTGACGCCGTGGGCCGAGGCGGTCTCCAGCACGCGTTCGACGTCGGAGCCCGTGACGGTGCCGGTGCGGGTGCCGACGCGGGCCTCGAAGTGCTGCGAGCCGATGCGGCCGCCGGACATGTTGACGATCACCGACTGCACCTCGACCTTCGCCATCCGCTCGGCGGCGTGGACCGCCTGGCGGATCGCGCCCTCGGCGGCCTCGAGGTCGACGATGACGCCGCCCTTGAGCCCCTGCGAGCGCTGGTGGCCGATGCCGATGACGCGGGCGAAGTGGGTGCGCCCGCGCAGGGTGGTGAGGGCCTCGGCCGGCTGGAGCTCGGCGATGAGGCAGACGACCTTGCTCGTTCCGATGTCGAGCACCGAGAGGGTGGTGCTGCGCCGGGCGGAGAGAGGCTTCAGGCGTGGGGTGAGGCCGTGCGGGTCGTGCATCGGGCTACCAGGCGGAACGGGTGTGGCGGGGACGGGACGCGGGATGCGCCGAACGGATCGCGCGGCTCATGTGCTGGTCCCCTTGGGCTTCGACTTCTTCTGGGATTCGGCGCGGGCCGCGGCCGCCTCCTCGGTGAGCCGCACCACCACCCGGTCGGGCATGCGCAGGTCCACCGCGATGATGTCCTTCTCGAGGATCCGGTTGTCGCGCTCGAGCTTGACCAGCCGGGCCAGGGCCTCGGTGGCGCCCGTCTCGGGTAGGCGGATATCGACGCCGTCGAGCTTGAGGGTCCAGCGCCGGCCGGAGACGTAGGTGCCGGCCTTGACGCGCTCGGCCAGGGTGCCGGCCGCCTCGATCAGGGCGAGATAGTCCTTCAGCTTGAGGTTGGCGTCGTCGCCGACCACGAGGGGAAGCGCGGCGTAGCGGTCGTCCCGCATCTGGTCGATCACCGTGCCGTCGGCGGCGATCACGGCGATCTCGCCGTTGCGCTGCCACAGGGCGGCGGGCTCGCGCTCGACCTGGGTGATGACGATCTCGTTCGGGTAGACCTTGCGCACGGAGGCGCTGGCGATCAGCGGCACCGCCAACAGACGCTCGCGGGCCTCGGCCACGTCGAGGAAGACGACCGAGGAGTGGCCGTCGATGCCGGCGGCCTGGAGCACCTCGCGCTCGTAGAGCCGGGCGATGCCCGAGATGGTGACGCGCTCGACGCCGAAGCCGGCGAGGCGCGCCATGATGTCGAGGGGGCGGCCGTGCTCGGCCACGAAACGGTCATAGGCGCCGCTGCCGACGAAGCCGGCGAGCGCCAGGGCCGCGAAGGAGACCGAGAAGGCCGCCGTGCCGAGGTGGCGCGGGATGCGGCGCTCGATCGGAAGGGCGAGGCGGGAACGGCGGCCGGGGGGCGTGAAGCGGCGCAGGCGGGCGGTGAGTGCCGCGCGGACGGAGGCGATCGTGCCGGCGGCCGGGCCAAGCAGGCCGTGGCCGCTCAGCGGACCTTCGGCCCCTACCGGCCCAACGTTGCGTCCTCCACCATCCATTGGACGAGCTCACCGAAACTATAGCCCGCATGGGCTGCCATCTCCGGGACCAAGCTCGTCTTCGTCATGCCGGGTTGCG
This sequence comes from Methylobacterium sp. AC433, assembly GCF_979253015.1. NCBI lineage: Bacteria > Pseudomonadati > Pseudomonadota > Alphaproteobacteria > Hyphomicrobiales > Methylobacteriaceae > Methylobacterium > Methylobacterium sp. AC433. Next base: position 60,182 of record NZ_CEEDBN010000008.1, read on the forward strand.
TGTTGACCTCCAGCACGACGAGGGCACCGGTTCCCCCCGGTGTGTCGTCGTAGCGAAGGTCCGCACGGCTGATGCCCCGGCACCCGAGTGCTTGATGCGCCGTTAACGACAACTCTTGGACACGCTGGTAAAGATTTGGTTTAATTTCTGCCGGGAGGACGTGGATCGACCCCCCCTCGGCGTACTTCGCATCGAAGTCGTACCACTCCCCCGAAGCCGGCTTGATCTCGATCACCCCGAGGGCCCTGTCGCCCATCACGGCGCAGGTCAGCTCGCGTCCGGCGACGTAGGTTTCCGCAAGGATTTCATCGCCGTAGCCCCAATCCTCCCGGCCCACTTCCTGGGGCGGATGGGAGCGTCCGTCGCGCACGATGATGACCCCCATGGAGGAGCCCTCGGCCACCGGCTTCAGCACGTAGGGGGGCGTCAGCACGTGTGACTTGGCGGCCTCATGACGGTTAACGACGCGGCCCTCCGGGACGCTGACGCCGGCCGCCCGCATGACCACTTTGGCACGCTCCTTGTGCATCGCCAGCGCCGAGGCCAGCACGCCGGAATGCGTGTAAGGGATGCGCAGGAGCTCCAGCAGGCCCTGGATCGTGCCGTCTTCGCCCGCCGGCCCGTGCAGCGCGTTGAACGCCACGTCGGGCCGCAGGTCGGTCAGCACCGTCGCGATGTCCGGCTGGACATCGACCCGGGTGACGCGGAAGCCCTGCCCTTCGAGGGCGTCCGCGCAGGCATGCCCCGAATTCAGCGAGACCGGCCGCTCGGAGGACCACCCGCCCATCAGGACGGCGACGTGCTTGGACATGGGGACTCCGTCAGGTGTAGCGTCGGTCGTGGGAGAAGCTGTCGATGGCGTCGCGGACCGGTCTGGCCCGGTCCGTGGATTAGGGGGTGGTGGACACCCTAGAGCTCGGCACAGGCGTCATCATCGGCCGGCCCGTCCCATTCGGGGAAGGCTGCGAAGGGGTTCTCACTCTCGGGCAACGCCGTTGCGTCCGTATCGACATCCGTGACCATGTGGGTCCCCCATTCGAAGAGCGCACGGGCTCGTCACCGGCGGCCTCGCGATCCCGGTTCCGGTGGGGGATCGCGAGGCCGCCACGGAAGACCTACAGATTCGCGGCGGCGGGATCGAGACCGATGCGCTTGATCTCCCAGTGGAGCTCGATGCCGGAGGTGTCGCGCACGCGCCGTCGGACCTCCTCGCCGAGCCCCTCGATGTCGGCGGCGGTGGCATTGTCGCGGTTGATCAGGAAGTTGCAGTGCATCTCCGAGACCTGAGCGCCGCCGACCCTCAGGCCGCGGCACCCGGCCGCGTCGACGAGTTGCCAGGCCTTGGCCCCGGGCGGGTTCTTGAAGGTGGAGCCGCCGGTGCGCTCGCGGATCGGCTGGGCCGCCTCGCGCGCCGCCGTGACCCGCTCCATCTCGGCCTCGATGGCCGCCCGCTCGCCGGGCCGCCCGCGGAACACCGCATGCGTGAAGATCACGTCGTCGGGGACGCCGCTGTGCCGGTAGGTGAAGCTCATCTCCGCATGGCTGAAGCGACGCGCCCGCCCCCCGCGGTCGACGCCGTGGGCCTCCACCAGCACGTCGGTGGTCTCGCCGCCATGGGCGCCGGCATTCATGCGCAGCGCCCCGCCGACCGAACCGGGAATACCGCGGAAGAACGCGAGCCCGTCGAGTCCGGCCTCGGCCGCCGCCTTGGCGAGGCGCATGTCCGGCACCGCCGTGCCGACCCGCAGGGTCTCGCCGTCGGTCTCCACCGTGCCGAAGGCCCGGCCGCCCAGGCGCACCACGACGCCCGGCACGCCGCCGTCGCGCACGATGAGGTTCGAGCCGAGGCCGATCACAGTGACGGGCATCTCGGGGTCGAGGGCCGCGAGCAGGAGGCCGAGATCCTCCGCATCGGCCGGGGTGAACAGCACCTGGGCGGGGCCGCCGACCCGGAACCAGGTCAGGTCCGACAGGGGCTGGTTGGCGATGAGGCGCCCGCGCAAGCGCGGCGCCCGGGCGCGGATGTCGGGCGTGATGTCCGGGAAGGCGGTCATGAGCGCACGTCTCCTTTCCCCGCTTGCGGGAAGTGGGCCTCGCCCCCCTCGTCGAGGGCGAGGCGAGCGGAGCGGGGATGAAGGGGCGTCGGGGTGACGAACGCGGTCTGTTGCATGATGTCGGTGTTCCAAAAGCGCAGGACGCGGCCGCTCCGCGCGGTGAGCCGGAACTCACCCGCCCGATCGCGCCCGTTTCCGGCATGCCGCCTGCCATCCGCCTAGACGGTAAGCCGCGCCGCGCGACAGGCGAAGTCGGGGCTAGAGGAGCCGATCCCTCAGGTGCGACCGGAGGCGATGCTCGGCCTCCGTTTCACGGGCCCACGGGGTCCGGCGGATGCGCGCGTCGTCGAAGCGGCGCGCAACCGGCGGCTCACGCCTTCACGCCGTCCAGGGCAGAGAGTTCGCCCGGCAGGGCGTAGGCCCATTGCGTGATGTTGCCGGCGCCGAGGCAGACCACGTAGTCGCCGGGCTTGGCGCGGCCGGCGACGATGCCGGCCAGATCCTCGGAACGCTGCAGCGCGATGGCGTCGCGATGGCCGCGCGACTTCAGGCCCGAAACGAGGCCGTCGCGGTCCATGCCCTCGATCGGGGCTTCGCCCGCCGCGTAGACGGGGGCGACGATGACCGTGTCGGCATCGTTGAAGCAGGTACAGAAATCGTCGAACAGCGAGGCGAGGCGCGTGTAGCGGTGCGGCTGCACGATGGCGATGACGTTGCTCTCGGTGGAGGCGCGGGCGGCCTTCAGCACCGCCTTGATCTCTACCGGATGGTGTCCGTAATCGTCGAAGATCAGCGCGCCGTTCCACTCACCCGTCTTGGTGAAGCGGCGCTTGACGCCGCCGAAGCCCGCAAGCGCCTTGCGGATCGCCTCCGGCTCGACGCCGAGCTCGTGCGCGACGGCCAGCGCCGCGGTGGCGTTCAGGGCGTTGTGCTTGCCCGGCATCGGCAGGACGAGATCCTCCATCTCCAGGCGGAAGCCCGGGCGCCGATCGCGGATCATCACGCGGAAGCGGCTCTGGCCGCCGCGCAGGTCCACGTCGATGAGGCGGACATCCGCCTGCGGGTTCTCGCCGTAGGTGATGATGCGGCGGTCCTCGATGTGGCCGACGAGATCCTGCACGATCGGGTGGTCGATGCACATCACCGCGAAGCCGTAGAACGGGATGTTGTCGATGAAGCGCCGGAAGGCGTCCTTGACCGCGTCGAACGAGCCGAAATGGTCGAGGTGCTCGGGGTCGATGTTGGTGACGATCGCCACGTCCGCCGGCAGCTTGAGGAAGGTGCCGTCGGATTCGTCGGCCTCCACCACCATCCACTCGCCCTCGCCCATGCGGGCGTTGGTGCCGTAGGCGTTGATGATGCCGCCGTTGATCACGGTGGGGTCGAGGTTGCCGGCATCGAGCAGGGTGGCGACGAGGGAGGTCGTCGTGGTCTTGCCGTGCGTGCCCGCGATGGCGACGCAGGACTTGAAGCGCATCAGCTCGGCCAGCATCTCGGCCCGGCGCACCACCGGCAGGCGGCGCTCGCGGGCGGCGACCAGCTCCGGGTTGTCGCGCCGGATCGCGGTGGAGACCACCACGAGGGCGGCCTCCTCGACGTTGCCGGCCTCGTGGCCGATGAAGGTGCGCATGCCCTTCTCGGCCAGGCGCCGGACATTGGCGTTGTCGTTGGCGTCCGACCCCTGCACGGTATAGCCGAGGTTGTGCATCACCTCGGCGATGCCGGACATGCCGATGCCACCGATGCCGATGAAGTGGATGGGGCCGAGCTTGTCGGGCAGCTTCATGGGAAGGACCAGTCTCAGGGGCGTCGGACGCGGACGGATCGGCGCCGACGGGATCTACCGGGCGGAAGGGCTCAAGGGTTCGCCGCCGTCGCGATGACGATGTCGGCCAGCCGCTCGGCGGCGTCGTGAATTCCAGCGCTTTTGGCGGCTGAGGCCGCCGCGGTCAATTTTTCGGGATTGGTGAAGAGGTCCACGAGCTCCGCCGTGAGGCGGTCCGGGGTGAAGGCGGATTGCGGGATCGCCTGGGCGGCGCCGATGGCGGCGAGCGTCGCGGCGTTGGCTGCCTGGTCCTGGTCGAGGGCACCGGGCAGCGGCACCAGGATGGCGGGCCGGCCGATGGCGGCGAGCTCCGAGACCGTCGAGGCGCCCGATCGTCCGATGACGAGGTGGGCCGCCGCCATGCGGGCCGGGAGGTCCTTGAAGAAGGGCGCGGCCTCGAAGCCGGCGAGCCCCAGGCCGAGATAGAGGTTCTGGACCTGCGTCAGGTCCTCGGCCCGCACCTGCTGCACCAGGCGGAGGCGGGCGCGCAGGTCGGCGGGCAGGTTGGCGAGGGCCGTGGGCACGACCTCGCCCATCACCCGGGCGCCCTGGCTGCCGCCGAAGACGAGGAGGTACAGGGGATCGCCGGCCCCGGCCGCCGGGTAGGCGACCTTCGCGGCCTCGAGCACCGCCGGGCGCAGGGGGTTGCCGGTGTGGGTCCGGGGCGCGAGGGCCTTGACCGGCACGCCGCGCACCTCCCGGAAGCCGGTGGCGATCGCCCGCGCGCCCCGGGCCAGGAAGGCGTTGGCCCGCCCCATCACGGCGTTCTGCTCGTGCAGGACAGTCGGCACGCGCAGGATCTGCCCGGCCAGCATCGGCGGCACGGTGGGGTAGCCGCCGAAGCCAACGATGGCGGCGGGGTTGATGCGCTTGATCTGCCGCGCGGCGACGCCGAAGCCGCGCCCCAGGGTGAGGAGGGCGGTGCCGCGCTTGATCAGGGAACGGCCGGACGGCGTCGCCGACGCGATGGTGACGATCTCGGAGGCCGGGAAGCCGGCGGCGATGGAATCCACCCGGGCATCGGTGGCCAGCACGACCCGCACGCCGCGGGCGCGCAGGGCGTGCGCCAGGCTCTCGGCGGGAAACAGGTGCCCGCCCGTGCCACCGGCACAGAGCAGGATCGTGGCGGTCGCAACGGTCAACGCATCACTCCGGCGATGGTCGCCGGCGCGGTGCCCGGCGGCTTCTGGCTCAGGGTGGTGGTCCGGGGGCGCTTGCGGGTCAAGGCCACGAGGAAGCCCATGCCCAGCGCCAGCGAGATCAGCGAGGAGCCGCCGTAGGAGACGAAGGGCAGCGTCATGCCCTTGGCGGGCATCAGCCGGACGTTCACCGCCATGTTGATGCAGGCCTGAAGGCCGAACAGGGTGGTCAGGCCCGTGATCGCCAGGCGCGAGAACGTGTCGTCGGTGCGTCGGGCCAGCTTGAGGCCGCGCATGACGATGTAGGCGAACAGCAGCACGAGCCCGAGGCAGACGATGGTGCCGAACTCTTCGCCCGTCACCGAGAAGATGAAGTCGGTATGGGCGTCGGGCAGGTGGCGCTTGGCGACGCCCTCCCCCGGGCCGGTGCCGAACCAGCCGCCGGAATTGAAGGATTGCCGCGCCCAGTAGCCCTGGAAGTTGTCGCCGGAATCGCTGTCCAGGAAGCGGTCGATGCGCTCGCGGACGTGGTGCAGGAAGCGGTAGGCGGCGGCGACGCCGATCAAGCCGCCGGCGCCGAGGCCCGCGACCCAGAACCAGTGCAGGCCGGCCACGAAGAAGAGCGCGCACCACACGATGGTGATGAGCATGGTCTGGCCGAAATCGGGCTGCAGCACGAGGGGCACGATGGTGACCGGCAGGAGCAGGATCGCCAGCAGGCCGCCCGGCATGTCGCGGCGCTGCGCGCCTTCCGAGAAGGCCCAGGCCGCCACCACCACGAAGGCGGGCTTCACGAATTCCGAGGGCTGGATGCCGATGGCGCCGAACTGGATCCAGCGATGGGCGCCCTTGATCTCCGGCCCGAACTTGCTCGCCAGGATGCAGAGCGCGACGCCCATCATCCAAGTGAAGAGCGCGACGCGCCGGATGTGGCGCAGGGACAGGAAGGACACGCCGACGATGATGAGGATCGTGGGCGCGAGGTAGAGGGCCTGCCGGTTGAGGAAGTGGAAGGTCGGCAGGCCGATCTTCTCGGCCACCGGCGGCCCGCCGCCCATGAGGAAGACGAGGCCCGCCACCATGAGCGCCCCCAGCCCGGCGAGCAGGCCGCGGTCGACGGTCCACCACCAGTCCGTCAGGGGCGTGCGTTCGGCGCGGGACATCATGGGATCAGCGCTCTCCGGGACCTCGCGGCCCCCGGACCGGGCAGCCGAACGCGACCGGCAGCGTCACGCCGGCACGGACACGATCCTCTGCCGGAATGGTAAACCAAGTGTTGCGGGAACGGCGTTTGGCCGGGAGCGGGCGCGCCCGATGGCGGCACGTCCGGCCCCGCTCCGCCCTAGCGGCGCATGGACTTGAAGCGGCAGGTGCGGCCGGTGTCGCGGTAGCCCGCAGGACATTGCCGGACGCAGGCGCCGGCCGCGAACTTGAGCGGCGGCGGACAGGCCCGGGCGGCGCCACGCTGCTGGAATTGGTAGGACTGCGCCGGTCCGGCCATCGCACCCGAAGCGAGGAGTAGGGGCGCGGCGCAGAGGATGCCGGTCAGGCAGGCAAGACGCAGTCGGGTTCGGCGCAAGGTCATGGCGGGGTTCCGATCGGGGGACGGATCCGGCATCGCCGCGCCCCACGGCGGGAGCGCGGCGGCCGCACGGACAATGCTCCGCTCCACGATCGGTTCAGCGCCGGCGCGGATGCCCTGCCCCGGTCAGGCCCGGCAATCCTCGAAGCCGGCGCGGATCTCCGCCGGATCGAGCTTGCGGCCGATGAAGACCACCCGCGAGACGCGGGGCTCGTCGTCCTTCCAGGGTCCCTGGAGGTCGCCATCGAGGATCTGGTGCACGCCCTGGAAGACGAAGCGCTGCGGCTCGTTCGGGAAGGCGACGATGCCCTTGCAGCGCAGGATGTCGGGGCCCTGGACCTGGGTCAGGGTCGAGATCCAGGGCATGAACTTCTCCGGGTCCACCGGCCCGTCGATGCTAGCCGAGACCGACTGCATGTCGTCGTCGTGGTGATGGTGATGGCCCTCCTCGAGGAAGTCGGGCTCGATGTCGAGGATGCGGCCGAGGTCGAAGGCGTTGCGCTCCAGCACCGCCTCGAGGGGCACGGCGCAGCGCTCGGTGCGATGGACCTTGGCGTAGGGGTTGATCGCGCGGATCTGGCCCTCGACCCGGGCGAGGTCGGCCTCCTCCACGAGGTCGGATTTATTGAGCAGGATCACGTCCGCGAAGGCGATCTGGTTCTTGGCCTCCGGCGCATCCTTGAGGCGGTCCGAGAGCCACTTGGCGTCGGCCACCGTCACCACCGCGTCGAGGCGGGCGGCCGCGCCCACATCCTCGTCGATGAAGAAGGTCTGGGCGACGGGGGCGGGATCGGCGAGGCCCGTGGTCTCGACGATGATCGCGTCGAACTTGCCGCGCCGCTTCACCAGGCCGTCCATGATGCGGATCAGGTCGCCGCGCACGGTGCAGCAGACGCAGCCGTTGTTCATCTCGAACACCTCCTCGTCGGCGCCGATGATGAGGTCGTTGTCGATGCCGATCTCGCCGAACTCGTTGACGATCACCGCGTACCGCTTGCCGTGGTTCTCGGTGAGGATGCGGTTCAGGAGCGTCGTCTTACCGGCGCCCAGGTAGCCGGTCAGCACCGTGACGGGGATCTTCGAGGAGGCGGTGTTCGGGCTATCGGACATGGAGGCTCTTCGTCGGTGGCGCGGGAGGCGTCGCTGCAGCCTGTTATATTGTATCAGCCCCGCGGGATGAAACCCCGGTGGGCCGCAGCCCGTCGCAGAGCGCCGTGAGCGTGCCGCGAAAACCCGCCGGCCCCGCCAGCAGGCGCTCCATGAGGAGGGCCCCTTCGAGGGCGGCGATCACCATGCGGGCCGTGGCTGCGGGCTCGGCCGAGGCGCGCACGCACCCTGCGGCGACGCCTTCGGCGAGCACGCCCTCGAGCCATCGGATGTGCTTCTCGAAGAAGCGGGCGATGTCGGAGCGGAGCGAATCCGGCAGGGCGTCACCCTCGATGGCCAGGGCGGCGCAGAGGCAGCCCAGGCCCGCCTCGACCCCGCCGAGATAGAGCGCGCCGTAGGCGGCGATCCGCCCGATCGCGTCCGGCTCGCCGGCGCGGATCTCGGTCAGCGCCGCGTCGTAGCGGGCGTCGTAGGCCGCCACGAGGGCGAGGGCGAGGTCGGATTTGGTGGGAAAGTGGTGGTGGATGCTCGCCTTGCGGATCCCGACCGTCTCGGCGAGGTCCGCGTAGCTGAAGCCGGCATAACCCCGGCGGCGCACCAGGGTCTCGGCCTGCAGCAGCAGCACGGCGCGGGTGTCCCTCATCGTCCCGTCATCTCCGTCGTCCGACCGCTTCGGTTCAACCGTGTCCGCGCGCGAGCGTGTCCGCGCGCGAGTCCGTGATCGCCCGGGGGACGGCATCCCGGCTTATGCCGTTGACGGGGACAAAAATCTACCTACTACTTGGTAGAACAAGAAAACGGAGGACGACCATGCGGGCTGACGCCGGCGGATCGCACTGGAGCACGTCACGCGGGAGCGCCACGCGGCGCGGCGCCCTGTTCGGCGGGCTGTGCCTGTGCTGCCTGCCGACCCTGGGGCGCTCGGCCGAGGGCTTCGACCTGCAGGAGGTCGGCGCCGGCATCTTCATCCGGCGGGGCCCCGACGCCGAGGCGACCCCGGAGAACGACGACGCCATCGCCAATATCGGCTTCATCGTCGGCGAGCGGTCCGTGCTCGTCACCGAATCGGGCGGCAGCCTCGCCGACGGGGCCTGGCTGCGCTCGGAGATTCGGAAGCGCACCGATAAGCCGATCAGCCACGTGGTTCTGACCCACGTCCACCCGGACCATTGCTTCGGGGCGGCGGCCTTCACCGAGGACAAGCCGGTCTATGTTGGGCACCACGCCCTGCGCGCCGCCCTCGACGCGCGCGGCGACTATTATCGTGGCCGTCTCGCCGAGATTCTGGGCGCCGACCGGGCCGGCAGCGTGGTCTATCCCACCCTGGAAGTGGCGGATGGCGCCGAGGCCGACCTCGGCGGGCGCGTCCTGCGCTTCACCGCCCACGGGGCCGCGCATACGAGCTGCGACCTCTCCATGCGCGACTCGGCCAGCGGCATCCTGTTTCCCGCCGACCTCCTGTTCGTGACCCGCATCCCCTCCCTCGACGGCAGCCTCGTGGGCTGGCTCAGGGAGGTGGATCGCCTGCGCGCGATGGGGGCGACCAAGGCGGTCCCGGGCCACGGGCCGAGGCTGGTCGATGTCGCGCCCGCCCTGGACGACCTCACCCGCTATCTCACGACCCTGCGCGACGAGACCCGCAAGGCCATCGCGGCGGACGTTCCGATCGAGAAGGCGGTCCAGACCGTCGGCCGGGCCGAGCGCGACAAGTGGGTCCTCTTCGACACCTATCACGGCCGCAACGTCACCCAGGCCTTCAAGGAACTGGAATGGGAGTGAGCCGGCAACTTGAGCCCGGCATCGCCCACGCCACATGATGATGCAAAGATTCGACACCGATCGTTCACCGGGAGAAACGCCGTGATGCGCCCAGCCAACCCCGTCCTCGTCCACTCCGTCCTCGCGGCGCTGACCCTCGCCCTGCCCCTGGCCAGCGCCGGCACCGCGCTGCGGCCGAGCGCGGTCCACGCCGCCGGTGCGAGCGACGACGAAGCCGAGCGCCTCGCGCGCTGGAAGGAGATCCAGAAGTCGATCTTCGGGGATCGCCAGATCGCGCCGACCGACAGTCTCGTGAAGGTCGACGCCCCGGTGCGGGCGATGGATGCGGCCCTGGTGCCGATCACCCTGACGATGCCGGAGAAGGACTGGATCGCCGGTGTCCACCTCGTCATCGACGACAACCCCTCGCCCTATGCCGCCCACATCGCCTTCGGCCCGGGGGCGGATGCGGGCGAGATCAAGCTGCGGGTGCGGGTGAACAACTACACCAACATCCACGCGGTGGTGGAGACCAAGGACGGACAGCTCTTCGAGACGACGAAGTTCGTGAAGGCCTCCGGCGGCTGCTCGGCCCCAATGGGCATGAGCGACGAGGAGGCGATGAAGGGCATGGGCGACATGAAGCTGAAATTCGCGGAGGCCCAGCCCGGGCGCCCGGTGGAGGCGACCCTGATGATCCGCCATCCGAACTTCAGCGGCATGCAGATGAACCAGATCACCCGCGACTACACCCCGGCCCGCTACATCAACAAGGTCGCGATCACCCGCGGGGACCAGGCCGTGCTGACCCTCGACGGCGACATCTCGATCGCCTCGAACCCGGTGATCAATTTCGGCCTGCAGCCGGAGGGCCAGGGCCCGATCAGGGTGGTGGCCACCGACAACCAGAACGGCCGCTGGGAGCACAGCTTCACCGCGCCGAGTGCCACGAACTGAACGGGTCGGGGCGATGAGGCACCGGCTCCTCAGGATCGCGGTCGCCGCGACCGCCCTGCTCCTCCTGGCGGCAGCGAGCCCGGCGGATTCCCCCGTCAACGTGCCGGAGCCGGACGGTATCTGGACCGGGCCGCAGCGGGGCTACACCCCCGCGACCCTGGCCGGCGCGAGCGTCATCGACATCGACGCGCTCGACGCCCTCATCGCCCGCGACAGGCCGGTGCTTCTGGACGTCTCGCTGGCCGACCGGCGCCCGGCGGGGTTTCCCGACGACCGGCCCTGGCTGCCGGCCCACAGATCGGTGCCCGGCGCGGTCTGGATGGCCAATGCCGGCGCCGCGCCGCTCGACCCCGCCCGCGAGGCCCTGTTCCTCAAGCGCGTCGCGGAGCTGACCGGGGGCGACAAGGGCCGGGCCGTCGTGGCCTTCTGCCATCCCGAGTGCTGGGGCAGCTGGAACGCGGCCAAGCGGCTGGTGCTCCAGGGCTATGCCCGCGTGCACTGGTTCCCCGAGGGCATCGAGGGCTGGCAGGAGCGCCACCCCACCACGGTGATCCCCGAGGACGCCGCCTGGAGCGCGGGCACCGGGGCCGGAGCGCAACGCTGAGATGGATGCCGAACCGATACGGGCAGGAGCGAACCCCTTGATGCGGCACGATGTTTCCGACCTACGCGGCCACGCTTAAATTATCGGCACGCTTCTGGAGGAATGCTGGCACGACCGCAGTTGACAGCGGTCCTGTTGTGGCGGAATAAAGGCACCCATAGGCGCCCGAAAGTCTAGGGAGGAAACGCCCGGAGAGAGCACGGAGCAGCGACGCCATCGCTGTTATCGAGGCCCCCGGGCAAGACTTGCGGCGCGGCGTCCTTTGCCGAACTTTGCTGCGCTCGGCTGGACGTTATCTGGTATACCACTGAACCGATCGAGACGTTGCGGCGCGAGGTCCGGCGACAATGCCGTGGGACCGTCACTTTCGGCGCGCGCGCTCCTGTGCGAGGCCGTGTATAGAGACGCCACCAGCAGACGGTCCGCCGCGTTCCGGCGGTCCCACCAGCCGGGTGGAGTCCGATGTCGCAAGCCGTTCAGTCCCGCCGCATCCGCGCGATCGACCTGGCCAAGCGCAAGGCCGAGGGGCGCAAGATCATCGCGCTGACCGCCTACCACGCCCACACCGCCGGCATCCTCGACCCCTACTGCGACTTCATCCTCGTGGGCGATTCCCTCGGCATGCTGATGCACGGCATGGAATCGACCCTGCCCGTCACCCTGGAGATGATGATCGTCCAGGCCCAGGCGGTGATCCGGGGCACCGCGCGCGCCCTCGTCGTGGTGGACATGCCGTTCGGCTCCTACGAGGCGAGCCCGCAGCAGGCCTTCCTCAATGCCGCCCGCGTGCTCAAGGAGACGGGGGCCGGGGCGATCAAGATGGAGGGCGGCGCGCGCTTCGCCGAGACCGTGGCCTTCTTGGTCGAGCGCGGCGTGCCGGTGATGGGCCATATCGGCCTGACCCCCCAGTCGGTGAACACCATGGGGGGCTTCAAGGTGCAGGGCCGCGAGGCCGACGGCGAGCGCCGCCTGATGGCCGATGCCCGCGCCATCAACGACGCCGGCGCGTTCGCCATCGTGATGGAGGGCATCGTCGAGCCGGTGGCCCGGGCCATCGCCACCTCCCCCGACATCACCACGCCCACCATCGGCATCGGCGCCACGATGGCCTGCGACGGCCAGATCCTCGTTCTCGAGGACATGCTGGGCCTGAGCGACCGCGTGCCGAAATTCGTGAAGCGCTTCGGCACCCTGCGCGGCCAGATCGAGGCCGCGGTGAAGGATTATGCCGAGGAGGTCCGCTCGGGGGCCTTCCCGGCCGAAGAGCACACGTACCAGCCGCTCTGAGCCGAGCCCCGCGGGCTGATCCCGCGGGGGGCCGGTCTCACGCTACCAGCGGTAGCCGATGCTGCCGAGCACCCGGCGGCGCTCACCGTAGTAGCAGGCCGTGACGGTGCTGCAGCTGTTGACGATGCGTTCGTCCGAGACGTTCGCGACGTTGAGGGCGAAGCGCCAGCCTTCCCAGTCGTAGTGGGCGACGAGGTCGCCGACGACGTAGCCCGGCACCCGGAACTGATTGGCCTGATCGGCGAAGGAGCGCCCGACGCCGCGCACGCCGCCGCCGAAACCGAAGCCCCGCAGGAAGCCGTTCTGGAACGTGTAGTCCACGAACAGCGAGCCGTACTGCTCCGGGGTGTTGGTCGGCGTCGTGCCGATCAGGGCGGTGTTCAGGTCGCGGGTCACCGAGAGGTCGTAGGCGGTATACGAGGCGATGGCCCGCAGGCCGGGGGCGAGGTTGGCCACCATCTCGATCTCGGCGCCGCGCGAGTTCACTGCGCCGGTCTGCACCACCTGCTGGATGTTGAGCGGATTGGTGGTCACGACGTTCGAACGGGTCAGGTCGAACAGGGCGGCGGCGAAGTAGCCGTCGAAGCCCGGGGGCTTGTACTTCAGGCCGACCTCGGTCTGCTCGCTCCGCTCGGGCAGCAGGAGCTGACCAGTCACGCCGTTGAGGCCGACGGTCGGGTTGAAGCCCTGCGCGTAGGAGACATAGGGAGCGAGCCCGGACTCGTCATTGTAGATCAGGGCGACGCGACCGCTGAACGCGCTGGTGTCGCGAGTGGCATTGTTGACGCCGAGGCGGTCGACGTTGTCGGTCGCGACCCAATCATGCCGCCCACTGAGCACCAGGGAGAAGTTTCCGAAGGTGATCTCGTCCTGCAGATAGGCTGCGAACTGGTTCTGGGTGATCAGCGCATTCTGGTAGGGCGCGCCCAGGTTGAGAGGAGTGTTGGGGTAGATCGGCCGGATCAGGTTCAGCGACGGACCGAAGCCGAAAGCCTGGTAGTCGTCGATCTGGTAGCGGCGATACTCGAAGCCGGCGAGCACGGTGTGGCCGAAATCTCCCGTGCGGAACGGGATGACCAGCTGGTTGTCGATGTCGCTCTGCACCGCAGCACCGCGGGTGAAGAAGTCGAACCGGCTGAGGTCGCCCGCGGCCGGTGTCGTGGCGTAGCCGCCGCCGTACCGGTTGAAGAGATTGACGGTGACGGTGCCGTGGCGGGCGTTCTGCCGGAACTTGATGTCGTTGTCGAAGCGGTGCTCGAACTCGTAGCCCACGAAATCCTGGGCGCGCGTCAGGCGGTCGGTCGCCGGGTCGCCGGTGAAGCGGCTCGTCTTGATGAAGCCGAAGGGGGCCGGTGTCACCGTGCCCTCGTAGGGCAGGAAGTTTTGCGTGCCGGCGCGGTCGCGCTGCACCTGGGCGAGGACGGTGAGCGAGGTGTCGGCGTCGGGCTTCCAGGTGATCGAGGGCGCGAAGAAGAAGCGGTCGTTGTTGACGTAGTCCACCTGCGTGCCGCCCGCCCGACCGAGGCCGACGAGCCGATAGAACAGCTTGCCCTCGGTGCCCGGCGCATCCACCGGTCCGCCGATGTCGAAGCCCGCATAGGCATTGCCGTAATTGTCGACCCCGGTCTCGACGTAGCGGATCGGCACGATCGGCGGCCGCTTGCTCACCGCGTTGATGATGCCGCCGGGGCTGGCGCCGCCGTAGAGGCCGGAATTCGGACCGCGCAGGATCTCGAGCCGCTCCAGGCCGAAGGGTTCGAGCTTCCAGGTGGCGAAGGCGGAGGTGAACAGCTGCAGCCCGTCGAGGAAGTACCCGGATTCCTGGGCGGTGAAGCCGCGGATCAGGAACCAGTCGTTGCGCGGGTCGGCGCCGAAGGTCTCGCCGCGCACGCCCGGCGCGTAGCGCGTGGCCTCGGCGAGCGAGGCCGGCTTCTGGTCGTCGATCTGCTGGCGCCCCACCACCGAGATCGCCTGCGGCGTCCGGATGATCGCGGTGTCGGTCTTGGTGCTGGAGACGGAGCGGGTCGCGACGTAGCCGGCGACGGGTCCGCGCGGGTCCTCGGCCGCGCCGATCGCGGTGCCGCCCCGGCGGTCGCCGACCACCTCCAGGGTATCCAGGGTCACGCTCGACGCACTCGGCGGGCTGGATTGCTGCGCCGCCGCCGAAGAAACTGCGCCGATGGCGAGAGCAGCCACCGAGCAGAACAGCGTCGCTCGCAAGCTGAACGGCCTAATCGACGGTTGTACGCAGGAAAGCACGGACGAGGGAGGCACGTTTCAACCTATGGCCAAATGTATTTTTGTCAGGTGAAACAAAAAGTTTAGCCCGTCAACGAGCGACTTACCGTGCAAAACCCATCTCTTTTACAACGTGCTTATGACGCAACATTTTAGAACTAATACAATTACATGCTCCGTCGCGTGCCCGGTGCGAGCTTCCTCGGACGGCCCCTCCGAAACGACGACGGCCCCGCCGGGATGGCGGGGCCGTCGTTCATTCAGGGGTGCCGACCGTGCCGGAACGGCGCGGTCGTCGCGTCGGGAGGCGCGGCCTATTCGCAGACGCGGACGCGGCGGACGTGCTCGTAGCCGTAGGCATCGACGTAGCCGCGGCGCTCCATGTGGCACACCTCTTCCTCGACATAGACCGGGCGGGGAGCCCGGTAGACCGGACGGCCGGGGTAGTAGCCGCCATCGTTCTGGGACGAGGCGATGGCGCCGCCGACGGCGAGACCGCCGAGCACGCCGAGAGCGGCCGCGCCGCCAGGGCTGATGCCATCGCGCGCCTGGGCGCTCGGGATCGCCGCGACGGCGACCGTGGTGGCCACGAGGGCCGCGACCAGCGAGTTCTTCATAGCTCCGTTCCTTTGATCCCGAAGAGCCTGTGTCAATTCAGAAGCGTCACGTTGGGAGGGAATCACCGAACGGTTGATGAACGGTAACGAACCGCGCCATCCGACGAATCGCGTCCGTGCGAATCCTCACACGCCCCGGGGATCGCGCAGGATTGTGCCGCTTCCGTGGCTGCATCCCGGCGCCCGGCCGTCAGATCGTCCCGGTCGGTTCCTCCACCAGGGCGCGGAGCGTGCGGCGCAGCCAGCGATGGGCCGGGTCGTCGTCGTAGGAGGCGTGCCACAGCATCGAGATCGCGACGTCCTCCAGTTCCACCGGGGCCGGGCTCACGGTGAGGCCGAGGGCCCCGGCGAAGAAGGTGGCGAGCCGGGAATGCATCGTGGTCAGCACGGGGGCACTGCGCACCAGGAACGGCACCGCGAGGAAGCGCGGCGTGGTCACCGCCAGGACGCGCCGACGTCCGAGCCGCGCCAGGGCATCGTCGACCACGCCGTGGGCGGTCTCCTTGAGGCTGGTGAGCACGTGGGGGAAGCGCAGATAATCGTCCAGCGAGATCGGCGGCGCCAGGCCGACCAGGTCGGCGTTGAACATGCAGAGGTAGCTGTCGCGATAGAGCAGGCGCTGCTTGTGGTGGGTCTGCCCGTCCGAGAAGAACCCGATGCCGAGGTCGACCCGGTCGGCGTCGAGTTCCTGCAGGATGCGGATGCGGTCGATGGAGCGCAGGAGCAGGCTGATGCCGGGCGCTTCGTTGCGCAGGTGGGCGAGGAGGCGCGGGCCGATCAGCACCTCGGCGCTGTCGGGCAGGCCGATGGTGAAGGTGCGGGTCACCGTGCGGGGATCGAAGGCGTCGTCACGGCGCACCAGCGCCTGGACCTGCCGCAGCAGGGTCCGCACCGGCTCGGCGAGGGCCAGCGCCCGCGGGGTCGGACGCATGCCCTCTGGCGCGCGCGTCAGGAGTTCGTCGGCGAACAGGGTGCGCAGGCGCGCGAGGCTGCTGCTCATCGCCGATTGCCCGATGCCGATGCGGGCGGCGGCCCGGGTGACGCTGCGCTCCGCCAACAGGGCGTCGAGGGCGACGAGCAGGTTGAGGTCGACCCGGGACAGATCGATGTGATCGATGGTCATGATCGCTGCGCTGTGTTTGATCCGGGCGCACTGCGCAGCATCGGCGCCGCGGAGGCAAGGGAAACCGGAGGCAAGGGTATCCCGGAAGCAAGGACACCCTGGAGGCAACGGCGTCCCGTCGCGGCGAGCACATCATGCCCCTCTCCCGTCGCGGGAAGAGCCGCGGCGTGGGCGTGGTTCCGCCAGCCTCGGTCGTCCGAGGATCACCCGGCCACCCCCACCTCCGGCTCCTCCGCACCAGCGGGAGGAACGTCGCGCCTCGCGCCCGCCTGCCTCGCCATTGAGCGGGGGCGGACGTGATTTTCGGCTGTGCCTGATCGCCGGGCCGGGCCACAATGCCGGTCCCGAAACGACCCGAGATTCCCCATGCGCCGCACTCTGCCGATCGTCCTGATGGCCCTGATGGCCGGAACCGTTCTTCCCGCGCGCGCGCTGGAGGGCCCGATTCCGGCCAAGCCCGGCGAGACGGCCACGGCCCCCGCCGCCTCGGCCAAGCCCCGCGTGGTCATCGTGGCCACCGGCGGCACCATCGCGGGAGCCGGTGCGGACGCGGCCAACAGCGCCACCTATCAGGCCGCCAAGGTGCCGGTGGACAAGCTCATCGCCGCCGTGCCGGCCATCGCGCAGGTCGCGGACGTGCGCGGCGAGCAGGCCTTCCAGATCGCCTCCGAGAGCTTCACCAACGCGCAGCTCATCGAGCTCGCCAAGAAGGTCTCCGCCCTGGTCAAGCGCGACGACGTCGACGGCGTCGTCATCACCCATGGCACCGACACGGTGGAGGAGACCGCCTACTTCCTCGACCTCGTGGTGCGGACCGACAAGCCCATCGTGATGGTGGCCTCGATGCGGCCCTCCACCGCGATCTCGGCGGACGGCGCCCTCAACCTCCTCGACGCCGTCACCGTGGCGGGCGCCAAGGACGCCCGCGCCAAGGGCGTGCTCCTGACCATGAACGACGAGATCCAGGCCGGGCGCGACACCACCAAGCGCGTCAACATCAAGCCGTCGGCGTTCTTCAGCCAGTGGGGGCCGCTCGGCATGGTGGTGGAGGGCAAGACCTACTGGTTCCGCGCGCCGGTGAAGCGCCACGGTACCAACTCCGAGTTCAACATCGACGACATCGACAGCCTGCCGGAGGTCGCCATCGTGTACGGCTCCGGCAACATGCACCCGGAGCCCTACACCACCGCCGTTGCGGAGGGCGCCAAGGCGATCATCCATGCGGGCACCGGCAACGGCTCGGTGGCGGGCTACCTCGTCGACACCCTGAAGGACATCCGGTCCAAGGGCGTGCAGATCATCCGCTCCTCCCGCGTCGGCGACGGCTTCGTGCTGCGCAACGCCGAGCAGCCGGACGACAAGTACGACTGGGTGGTCGCCCACGACCTCAACCCGCAGAAGGCCAAGATCCTTGCCGCCGTGGCGCTCACGAAGACGCAGGATACCAAGGAGCTGCAGCGGATCTTCTGGGAGTATTGAGCCGCCTGGGTCGATGGCGGATGCTTTGCAGGGTGTCCGCTGTCGATCCCGACCGTGTCGTGCACGAGCCTGCCGGCGTCGCCGGAAAGCGGACATGTCGTTGCCGCCGCGCGAAATCGACCCAGGATCGAAGCCGACCCTTCGTCACCGTCAAATGAGTGTCGCGAGGGAAGGCCAGGAGATCCGCAGGATCGGCTTTCCGCTCGCGGCAGGGATGCGTGATGTGTCGCGCTCCACGACACGCCCGCCGAGCCTTTGATAAAACCGTAGGCCGTTGTGGTTTTCCTCGAAAACCCAGAGATGCAGGCCGCTGCATGAGCCCTGCGTGACCTACTGGCGTGCTGTTGAGCGAAGCAGATGTTCGCCGATCTTCCGGCTGCGCAGTTCTGGCAAGACATGGAGATTGTCGACCAAACTACCCCAACGCACATCGAAGTCGCGGCAGGCCGCGATGAATCCGACCAACCGCCGATTCGATCCTCGGGCGATCTCGACCAGCAGGTTGGGCGGTGGATTGCTCAGCCTCTCAGACCAGAGAGCATGGCGATCCTCTTCGATGGGACCAGCGAGGAACGTCGGGTCCAGAATGGAGCGGTAGGCGTCCCGCCAGCTCGCAAGGTGGACCGTCGCGATGGCTGCAGCATCCACTTTTTCCGCTGCTTGGTAAGTGATTTTGACCATGTCCAAGCCTTCTTGAGACCGCGGTGTGATCAAGCGAGGCACGCTTCTGGTCGTGAGGGGAAGCGATACGCCATCGGCTGCTCCCTCCTCTCGCCCAGAAGCGGAATGCTATAGATCCGCCCAGGCCGGACGTCGGCAGAACAGCCCGGCCGGCAACGTCTGACGAACGCCCCCCGCCCTCACGTCAGCAGATAGCGTTCCGGCTCCAGGGGCGGCGGCGCGGTCTCGCCCAGGGCGTCGAGGACGATGCCGTCGATGGTGCGCAGCAGGGCGTCGAGGGGCAGGTCGTTCGGCGCGAGGCCGAAGGGCTCCTCCAGCTCGTCGCCCAGGGCATCGAGGCCGAAGAAGGTGTAGGCGACGAGGGCCGTCGCCACCGGCGTCGCCCAGCCGAGGGAGGCGGCGAGGCCGAAGGGCAGCAGCAGGCAGTAGACCCAGGCCGTCCGGTAGAGGAGCAGGGTGTAGGCGAAGGGCAGCGGCGTGTTCTGGATGCGCTCGCACACCACCTGGACCTGCGCCAGGGCGGCGATCTTGTGCTCCAGGGCGGCCAACAGCACGTCGGTGAGAATGCCCTGGCGATAGGCCGTGGCGAGATCGGCGGTGAGCCCGGCCAGCACCGCATCCGCCGCACTCGGATGCCGGGCCAGCAGCGCGACCTCCGCCTCCGGAAGCCAGGGCGCGGCCGCCGCGCGAGGATCGCCGCCGCGAAGCTGCGCATGCAAGGCGTGGGCGAAGGCCGAGAGGCGCCGCAGGCTGCGCCCGCGCAGGGGTTCGGCGGCTTCGCCCGGCAGGAGGGCGGCCACGAGCCGGGCGAGCCCCCGCGCCTCGACCACGAGGCTGCCCCAGGCGCGGCGGCCCTCCCACCAGCGGTCGTAGCAGGCACTGTTGCGGAAGCTCAGGAAGATCGACAGGGCGATCCCGATAAGGGTGAAGGGCCCGACGCCGGCGGTGACCGGAAACGCCTCGGGCCAGCGTCGCTCCGCCGCCACCACGACCGCGGCCACCAGGGTGATGCCCACGACCTTGAGGGCGACCTGCGGCAAGATCGAGCCGCGCAGGGTGAACAGGATATCGAGGAGGCTCGGGCGCGAACGGACGATCATCCCACCGTCTTCTCAGGCCGCGGCGCGTCCCGCAACCGGGGCCTCCTGGGCGCGGCGACCCGAGCCGCAGACGTGACGATCAGAGCGACCAGCCACCGTCGACCGAGATCGCGGCGCCGGTGACGAACGCACCGAGGTCGGCGCTCATCCACAGGACCGCCTCCGCGATCTCCTCGGGCCGGCCCAGGCGGCCGACCGGCTCCAGATCGATCGCCTTCTGGATGTCGCCCCCGGTGAAGCGGTCCATCATCGGGGTCGCGATGTTGCCCGGCAGGACCGCGTTCACCCGGATGTTCGCGGTGGCATAGTCGAGCGCGGCCGACTTCGTGAGGCCGATGACGGCGTGTTTCGAGGCGGCGTAGCTGGCGCCCCCCGCGACGCCCCGGATGCCGGCGCCCGACGCGGTGTTGACGATCACGCCGCCGCCCTGGCGCAGCATCTGCGCGATCTCGTGCTTCATGCAGACGAAGGTGCCGCGCAGGTTGATGTCGAGGACGCGGTCCCACTCGTCGAGGGCGATGTCCGCCACTGGCGCCGCGATGTTCTCCACGCCAGCGTTGTTGAAGGCGATGTCGAGCCGGCCGAAGGTCGCGACCGTCTCGGCGACCGCCGCCTCCACCTCCTCCGGCCGGGCGATGTCGCAGGCGAGGACCAGTCCCTCGCCGCCGGCCTCCCGAATCGCATCCGCGGTCTGCCGCAGCGCGGCCTCGGTCCGGTCGAGGATGGCGACCCGGGCCCCCTCCCGGGCGAAGGCGACCGCGGTGGCGCGTCCTATGCCGCTGGCGGCTCCGGTGACGAACGCGACTCGGCCGGTGAATCGATCGGGACGGGACATGGCAGGACCTCACGGGTTCGAAGAGCGGACGCGCCGATGATCCGGAGGACGTCCCGATGACCGCGCCCTGCGCGTCGTCGGCGGCGGACACCGTCCCGGAGCGTCGGCCTGGATGTAGGCGGGACGATCCGGCGGTGTGAGCCGGTGTCACCTCATCGAGGCGATGAGCCATCCTCATCGTTTCGTATGCTGGCGACGTCAGAGGCCGAGCGGGCGCATCTCGCGGATCAGTGCGATGAGCAGCCGCAGACCGGTCGGGAGTTGCCGGCGCCCAGGGTAATAGAGGTGGAAGGCGGGGCCGGCCGGGGACCAGTCGTCGAGCACGCGCCGAAGGGTCCCCTCCCGAACCGGCGTCGCCACGCAGGGTTCCGGCAGGTAGGCCAGGCCGGCGCCGGCCTGCGCGAGGGCGATCGCCAGCCCGGTGTTGTCGAGGGTCAGTGCCCCCGGCACATCCAGGGCTACGGCCTCGCCGTGCCGCTCGAACTCCCAGCGATAGATGCGGTCGTTGCCGAGCCGGATGCCCAGGCCGCGATGGGCGAGCAGGTCGTTGGGATGCATCGGCACACCGAAGCGCGCCAGGTAGGCGGGCGCGCCGACCACGACCCAGCGGACCTCGGCGGAGAGGCGCTGCGCGATCATGTCCTCCGGAACCGTGTCGCCGTAGCGGATTCCTGCATCGGCGCCGGCCTCGACGACGTCGAGCAGGGTGTTCGAGACGCGGACATCGACCGCGATCTCCGGATAGCGCGCGAGGAAGACCGGGAGGACCGGGGCCAGGAGGAGCGCGCTCGCATGTTCCAGCACGTTGAGGCGCACGCGGCCGGCCGGCTCGCCGCGATGACGGTTCAACGCCTCGACGGCCTGTCCGATCGCCGCGAACGGCCCATCGAGCGACGCGAACAGATCCTCGCCGGCGGCCGTGAGCGTGACACTTCGGTTCGTGCGGTTGAGGAGGCGCACGCCGAGTTGCGACTCCAGGCCCTTCAGGGCATGGCTCAGCGCCGAGGCGCTGACGCCCAGTTCAAGGCCTGCACGCCGGAAGCTGCGATGCTTCGCGATCGCCAGGAAGGCCCCGAGGGCGGGCAGGCTCGTACGGCTGTGCGGCACGGATCGGTTGTGCCGACGCGCAGGTGCCGACGCAAGCACCATGAGCCTTCCTCATCGTCGGCGCCACGGCTCCGGGACGGGCGCCGCCGCCCGGCTCACGCCGCCGAGGCGATCGCCGTGGAAGCGCGTCGGATCTTGCCGGCCCCGTCCAGGAAGGCATGGGCATCCTCCTTGCGCTCGAAGACGTGGGGCGCGACGCCGCGCCGGGTCAGCGCCTCTTCCATCTTGAGGCGCAGGAAGGCGCTGGTCGCGTAGCGGGTGGTGGTGAGGTAGTAGTTCGCCTGCAGGTACTGAATCATGTGCGCGTAGTCGTCGTACAGGTTCTCGTTGATGCGGAACCCGTCGTGGTTGACCACGGTGTTGACCCGCTGGCCGGCCTTCTTGCAGGCGCCCACCAGCACCAGGCGCAGATCGTCGAGGTCGCTCTTGGCACGGGCGTGCCAGCCCTCCAGGTTCACGAACAGGATGTTGCGCTCGGCGTCGTAGCTGACCCGCTCGGGGAGGTTGAGATTGAGCAGGTCGGCCAGCAGCTCCATCGGCTCGTCTCGGAACAGGCGGGCATCCATCGGCATCGGCTGCTTGATGATCGGCCGGAAGCCCATGTGGGGCAGGATGTCCCGCTCGATGTCGATGCCGGGAGCGACCTCGATGAGTTCCAGGCCCTCGTCGGTGAGCTGGAAGACGCAGCGCTCGGTGACGTAGATCACCGGCTGCGCGCGCATCTGCGCATAGTGCCCGCTGAAGGTGATCTGCTCCACCTGCGGCAGGAACTTCTGCGAGCGGCCCTCCGTGACGATCCGGAGCTTGCCGTCCTCGATCACGGTCTCCAGGCCGCCGACCGTGAAGGTACCGGCGAAGACCACGGAGCGGGCGTTCTGGCTGATGTTGATGAAGCCGCCGCAGCCATTGAGGCGGCCGCCGAACATGCTGGTGTTGACGTTGCCGTGCTGGTCGCACTCGGCGAGGCCGAGGCAGGTCATGTCGAGGCCGCCGCCGTCGTAGAAATCGAACATCTGGTTCTGGTCGATGACGCAGTCGGCGTTCGTCGCCGCGCCGAAGCTCGACCCGGAGGCGAGGACGCCGCCCACCGCGCCGGCCTCGGTGGTCAGGGTGATGTAGGGGGTGACCTTCTCCTCGTTCGCCACCGCCGAGATGCCCTCGGGCGCGCCGACGCCGAGGTTGACGACGCCGTTGGGCGGCAGCTCGAAGGCCGCGCGCCGGGCGATGACCTTGCGGGCATCGAGGGGCATCTTCTTCATGCCGCTCACGGGGACGCGGATCTGGCCGGCCAGCGCCGCATCGTGCTGCACGCCGTAGTTCATGCGGTGCATCTCGGGCTCGGCCAGCACGACGCAATCCACGAGGATGCCCGGAACGCGGACGTCCTTGGGCAGCAGGAAGCCGTCATCGACGATGCGCTCGACCTGGGCGATGACGATGCCGCCGTTGTTGCGGGCGGCCATGGCCTGGGCGAGGCAGTCCAGGGTCAGCGCCTCCTTCTCGAAGGAGATGTTGCCCGAGGGGTCGGCCGAGGTGCCGCGGATGAAGGCGACGTCGATCTTAGTGGCGGTGTAGAACAGCCACTCCTCGCCATCGACCTCGACGAGCTTGACGATCTCGTCCTCCGTCACGGTGTTGACCCGGGCGCCGCCATGGCGCGGGTCGACGTAGGTGTGCAGGCCCACCTTCGAGAACAGCCCCGGCTGACCGGCGGCGCAGGCCCGATAGAGCTGCGAGATCACGCCCTGGGGCAGGTTGTAGCCGAGGATCTTGTTCTCCTGGGCGGCCTTGGCGACCTTCGGCATGCGGCCGAAATTGGCGGCGATGACGCGGCGGAGAAGGCCCTCGTGGTGCAGGCGCCCGGTGCCGAGGCCTTTGCTGTCGCCCGCCCCCGCCGTCATGATCAGGGTGAGGTCGCGGGGGGCGCCGGTCTCGACGAAGCGCGTCTCCAGGGCGGCGTGCAGCGCCTCCGGGATGCAGCTCTGCACGAAGCCCGTCGTGGTGACCACGTCGTTGTGCCGGATCAGCGCGATCGCCTCGCCAGCCGTGATGACCTTGTTTTTCTTCATGAACCGGGCCGTCCTCCGCATCCCAGGCCGGCGACGGGCGACAGGTCATGACCTGCGGCGAGGCGCGCATGGGAAAGTCTTATTCTGGCGCGCCAGCGTAAAGACCTGCAGGAAGCTTCGCAAGAGCGCTTCAACTGTCGTTGCAGCGCAATTTTATCTTGGTGCAATGCAAATTTTTCAATCGAGCATCAAACTGAACTGAAAGCGGGCCTGCAAAAGATTTCACAACCAGCCGTCGGAAGCGTGGCAAGACGGAACGATGTCTCCGATACGGCCAAGTTTATTCAAAATACTCTTCGGGCATGCAGGCCCTGTGTGCGCTCAGGCCAGCAGATAGGTCAGGAGCGCCCGCAACTGGGCGGGTCGCACCGGCTTGTGGACGAGGTGCGCTCCGAGCTCGGCGACCTGCGCCTCGATCTCGGGGGAGTGGTTGGCGGTGGTCACGATCACGGGCAAGCGGGTCTCGGCACGGCTGTTCAGATAGGTCGCCACGTCGAGGCCGCAGGCACCGTTGTCGAGATGGTAGTCGAGGATGAGCAGGTCCGGCGGACCCATGCCGGCAGCGAGCGCCGCTTCGACCCCGGCAAGGTCGCGGTGGACGCAGACCTCGGCGTCCCAAGCGCGCAGGAGCCGCTCCAGGGCATCGGCGGTGGGCGGGTCGTTCTCCACCACCAGGACCCGCGCGCCCGTGAGCCGGGTCGTGACGGGGGCGGCGGGAACCACCCGCTCGGGTGGGGTCAGGCTCACCGGCACGGTCAGGGCCATGCGGGTGCCGCGCCCGACCCGCGAGGCGAGGTCGAGGGGGTGGCCGAGAGCCTGGGCCATGCGGCGCACGATGGAGAGGCCGAGCCCGAGGCCCGGCTCGCCCCCCTCCCCCTCCGCGCCGCCGCGGAAGAATTCCTCGAAGACGAGGCCCTGCTCCGCCGGGGCGATCCCGCAGCCGGTGTCGAGCACCTCGATGCGGCAGGCGTCCCCTCGCCGCCGGATCGCCACCAGCACGCCGCCCTGCCGGGTATAGCGGATGGCGTTCGAGACGAGGTTCTGCAGGATGCGCTGAAGCAGCATCGGGTCGCTGGCCACCACCAGGTCGGGTCCGCGCAGGGTGAGGCGCAGGCCCTTGCGCTCGGCGAAGGGGCGAAAGCTCGCGACGGTACCGGCGAGGAGTTCGCCGAGGGCCACCGGCTTGATCGCCGGGCGCACCACGCCAGCATCGAGCTTCGAGATGTCGAGCAGGGTCTTGATCAGGTCTTCGATGATCTGGAGCCCGCGCTCGATCTGACCCGAGATCGCCGCCGCCTCCGGTCCCAGGGGCAAGTCGGCCAGGGCCGAGGCCGAGAGCCGGGCCGCGTTGAGCGGCTGCAGCAGGTCATGGCTGGCGGCGGCGAGGAAGCGGGTCTTCGAGCGGTTGGCGTTCTCCGCTTCCTCCTTGGCCGCCACCAGCGCCGTGTTGGAGCGTTCCAGGCGGTGCATCAGCCCGGTCAGCTCCTCGGTCCGGGTACGGACACGGCCCTCCAGCATGGTGGCGGTCTGGAACAGCGAGTAGGCACCGCCCTGCTGGTCCATGCTGCGCTCGACATGCGCCATCAGGGCCGCATTGATGCGCTCCAGCTTGGCGATGCGCCGCAGGTGCGCATCTTCCTCGGCGACGCGCGGTGCGGTCTCCGGCGGCAGGACGATCATGGCCCGGCCCCGCCGCGGCCCGGCTCGCCCCGCCCGATGGCGATGCCGGTGAAGGTCTGGTTGAGATGCATCGACCGGTACTGCTCGCCGTAGGTGTCGAAGCCGACGATGTCGTAGCGTCGGTAGAGATCGACGATGCCGTGCCGCACCTGCCGGCTCTCGGCGTCGAGGCGGCGCAGGACGCATTCGAAGCCGATGACGAGGTCGATGCCGCCCAATGCCGCGTCGAGGCGGGCGAGTTCGGCCTCCGTCGCCGCTACGATGTCGCGCGGGCGCGCCAGGGTGAGCACCACCCCCTCGTCGATGGCGCAGAAGAAGCTGAGCGAGCCATCCGCGTTCATGCGCCGGATCGACCGGCAGAAATACTCGCCCCCGACCTTCACCGCGAGGGGGTAGGCGGCGAAGCTCATCGGCGACAGCCGCTCGGGATCGAGGCCCACCGCCATGGCGTATTCGCGCGCCGCCGGCTCGGCGTTGAGCTCATGCACGGTGCGCTGCTCGTCGTCGGAGGCGGTGACCACGAACCTGGTCCCGGTCGGCTCGAAATTGTCGCTCTTGAAGATCTGGACCGGGAAATCGGATTCCACGAGGAGCAGCACGGCGGCGCGCTGGTGGATGCGGCCGTCATGGAGCAGCACGGTCTCCCGGAAGGTGAGATCGTCGCCGGCCGAGCCGCCCACGAGAGGGATGCCGTCGAGCGCCCAGGCGATGGCCGAGACCACCGTCTCCTCGGCATTGGTGAGCCCGTCGATCAGCGAGACGGCGAAGCAGCGGCCGGAGGCCGGATCGGCGCCCGCCCCGTCGAGACTCCGGCGAAGGGCCCGCACGCTGGAGGCGGTCCGCTCCACGTCGAGGTGGTCGATGGCGTCCAGCAAGGTCGAGACGATGCGGAAACCCGCCCTCGGGAATGCGATGACGACAAGGCCCCGATCGAGGCCGCCCGCCGGCGAGATACCACCCGACATGGTGCAGCCCGCGATCCCCGCACCCGGAAAGCGCGCGCAGAGCCCCCGGTTCAGGGTCTCGACGTCGTAATCGGCCGAGAAGAAGGCCACGATCTGGGCGACGGGACGCGGGCCGATGGCCGCGCCGATCTCGGCGATCGCCATGTCGGCCGTGGCGGCGCCCGTCCACGCCGTCGTGATGCCGCACAGATGCGTGCGCATCTGCGTCCCCTCTGCCACGTTGCGCTCCCCCACGGCTCGACGCGTGCCGGACTTGACGTCCGGTTCCCCGCGATGACACGAGTATGTCGGGCGGCCGGTTCCCGCGCAATGCGGCGCCGAACGGCTCCGGAGCAGGGGCGCACGCACCGGGCGGAGCGGGCATGCATCTCCTCATCGTCGACGATCACCCGCTCTTTCGCGACGCCCTCGCCAGCGCGGTGGGCCTCGCCTACCCGGACGCGACCCTGCACGAGGCCGACGGCATCGCCAGCGCCTGCGCGGTTCTGACGGCGCAGGCCGCCATCGAGATCATCCTCCTCGACCTGTCGATGCAGGGCGTGACCGGCTTCGAGGGACTGTTGACGATCCGGGCTCAGGCGCCGCGGGTGCCGATCCTCGTCGTCTCGGGGCTGGAAGATCCGCGGATCATCCGGGAGGCGCTCGATCACGGAGCGGCCGGCTTCGTGCCCAAGGCGGTCGACAAGGCGACGCTGACGCGGGCCATCGCGGATGTGCTGGCTGGAGGCCTCTCGGTGCCGGCGAAGCTGCCGAACGCGACGCTTGCCCCGTCCTCCGCCCGCAAGGCGCCGATCGCCGAGCGGGTCGCGAGCCTGACCCCGCAGCAGGTGCGGGTGCTGGCGATGATCCGCCAGGGTAAGCTCAACAAGCAGATCGCGCACGAGCTTCAGGTCGGGGATTCCACCGTGAAGGCGCACGTCTCCGAAATCCTGCGCAAGCTCGACGTGATCAGCCGTACGCAGATCGTCATCGAGACCGCGCTCCTCGATTTCGACCGGATCCTCGCGGCGCCGGAGAACTGAGGCGCCCGCTCGTCACCTCAGGCGGTCGGGACCTTCGAGCCACCGTAATGACCGTCGACGCGCTCGCCGAAGGCCGGGTCGGCGAAGGGGTCCTCGCCGGGGCCGTGGGTCGGCGCGCCCGCCAGGGTGTCGCGGTCGATGTCGACGATGTAGCCGCCGAGATCGACGCTGTAGGTCAGCGCCCGCCAGGGGACGGGATGGTAGCTCTCGCCCAGACCGAGGAAGCCGCCGAACGAGATGACGGCGTAGGCGACCTGGCCCGAGACCTTGTCGACCATGAAGTTGTAGACCATGCCGATGTGCTCACCGTCGTGGCTGTAGGCGGCCGTGCCCTCGACCTTGTTCGAGGCGATCAGGCGGCGGGTCTCGTCGATGGCGACGCCCTCGGCCGAGGGGTCGAGTTCCATCGACCCGGCCGGGCGGATGCTGCGCTCGTTCGGAAGGTCCGTCGGCATGCGCATTCCTCTCTGGAGATGGGTTCGGCGACGTGGGAGCACCGGACGCGGCGCTCGACCGGACAAGCCGCGACCCGCGCGGGGGTTCCGGCCTCAGGCCCGCTCGACGAACCGGCACACCGATCCGCGCGGCCGCCTCGATCTCGTACGGCCAGCCTCTGGCGCATCCCGCGGCTCGCCAGGAGCGTCTCGAGACCGAACACCCTCAAGGCCGGCCGGGCGCAGGGGATGGCGCAGCCGAACGGCACGAACAGGATGTCCGCCACGATCGCGTCCCGACGAACACGGTGAGCACGGCGCCGCAGGTGGCGATCCCGCCCAGCGCCCCGAGGATCACGGGGCCGTCGCGGGCGAGGGAGCGCCGTCGCAGGGCCGTGCGACGGCCGAGGCAGGTGCACACGTTCGGCGGTATCGCGATGCCCGGGAGGCGATAGGCGGGATTCGGGGCGATCCGGATGATGTGGGCCGCGCTGTCGAGGGACGGGGCGACCGAGTTGTCGAACAGGACGGAGCGATCACGCCAGGAATGGAACCCCGGCGCAACGGTCGCGGGCGCGGGCGGTTCGGGCGCTGGCCGTCAGATCAGGCCGGCATCGCCACGGGCGTCGGGGCCGGCCTGGGCCTCGACCGAGACCAGCGTGCCGAGGCCGATGATGAGCGCGGCGGCGGCTCCCAGCGAGAGCGTGAAGGCAAGGAGGATCATGATCCCGTTATCATCGCTCTCCCTTAAGGTTCGGTGATGCGCCTGGGCCGGCTCCGTCCCAAAACTGCGCGTCGTGGCGTGAAGACCGGTTCGAGCCCTGCCGGTCCCGTCGTCCGTCCCCACCGTTTCCAGGAAGTCTTCCGCATCAATTCTTCGTCGCGGCCATAAAATCTTGCGTACGGGACGGTGCCCTTCGGACGGGACGCGAGCCCGGACCGGTTCCGCACCGGCACGGCGCGACGCCAGCGGGCGCGGGCGGTGCGGCCGGCCGAACGGACGCTGGAGCGCATCCGCTCGCGCATCCCGGTAAGCCTTTGTCGCACAATGATTTTTATCACCCCTGCCCACGCCCCCCGGATCGACGGCCAGCTCCGACGGCGTGTCGAAGTACAGGTCGGCGCAGACCAAGTTCTCACCAAGTCGAGGCCGTTTCATCTCCGTACGGAGCAGCCTCGACCGGACACCCGGCTCCGCGCCTGTGGATGACGGGCGCGCAGAGGGCGGTTTCCCCTTGGAACGCTCGCGGCACCGCTTAGTTGTTGCAGCTATGCGCTGCGAGGCCACCGGCCGTGGGCGTACCGGCGCTCACCGTCGACATCCGGAGGAAGACCCCATGGCAAAGAGCACCACGAAGACCGCCGAGAAGGCCGCCCCCAAGGCTGCCCCGAAGGACGCCGAGAAGCCCGCCGCCAAGGGCAAGAAGGTCGCCGCGCCGAAGGGCGAGGGTGCCAAGCCGAACGCCCTGCAGCAGCCGCTCAAGCCGTCTTCCGAGCTCGCCGCCGTCGTCGGCGATGCCGCCCTGCCGCGCGGCGAGGTGGTGAGCAAGGTCTGGGAATACATCAAAAAGCACAATCTCCAGAACCCGGAGAACAAGCGCGAGATCCTGGCCGACGACAAGCTGAAGAAGGTCTTCGGCAAGGACAAGTGCACCATGTTCGAGATGAACAAGCACCTGGCTGCGCACCTCAAGTCGGCCTGAGCCGCCACCGGCTTAACACTCGTCCCGGATCGGCGTCGGGGAGGGGATTTCCCCTCCCCCTGCCGGCCGGTCACGACCGCGGATCATGGCGGCCACCGAGGGGCTGGTTCATCAGCCCCGCCCGCCGCGTGCGCCGCTCGACCTTGCGGGTTGCCGTCTCCCTGAGATGGCGCTCGATCTCGCCGTTCGCCCTGGCACGCATCGCCCGCATGGCATCGGCATCGTCGAAGGTCTCGGGAAAGCGCCGGGACAGCCAGAGATAGGCGCTGGCGAGCTTCACCGTCCGTTCCTGGTAATCCAGTTCGCCCGCGAGGTTCGCCCGCAGGGCCGGCACGCTCGTGCCCGCCGCCCGGGCCTGGGTCCAGCGCTCCAGCATCCCGAGGGAGACGGGATCGCGCCGGTCCACCGGGCAGACCGAGAACGCGAATTTCTCCGCGATCGGCAACCGCGCCTTGTCCACCACCCGAGCGGTCTCCAGGATCTCCTCCAGGGCGGAAGGCTGGAACGGTGAGCCGGCATAGAAGGTGGCACGCGCGAAGTGCGCCAGCACCTCGCGCAGGCTGTCGGTGCGCATCTCCTCGGCGACGGAATTGATCGCAATGAGGTCGGGACGCACGAAGAAGCGCGTGTCGGCGGCCGGCGCTGTCGGCGCGCCGGCCAGCGCCGCCCGGATCGGCTCCAGCCCTGTCTCGTCGACGGCGGCGACGTAGCCCTCGTCCTGGTGCCCGAAGCGGCCGGCGCGGCCGGCGATCTGACGGATCTCGGAATTGGTCAGCGCCCGCTCGCCGACGCCGTCCCACTTGCGCACCGCCGAGAAGACGATCCGCTTCAGGGGACCGAGGTTGAGGCCCATGCCGATGGCGTCGGTGGTGACGAGGACATCGGCTTCGCCCGCCCGGAAGCGGGCGGCCTCCGCGCGGCGCACCTCGGGCGAGAGCGCCCCGTAGATCGTCGCCACCCGGTGCCCGGCCGCCACCAGGATCTCGCGGTTCTCGTGGACGGCCCGGCGGGAGAACGCCACCACCGCGTCGCCCGGCGTCACCTTCTCCAGGGGAACCGGCGCTTCCTGCAGCACCAGCGGCGTCTTGCGCACGAAGGTGATCACTTCGAGGGACTCGTTGGCGGCCTCGGCAGCGCGGCGCACCGCCGCCAGCGCATCGTCCGAGCCGCAGACCACCACGGTGCGGGCGGCGACCCCGAACAGGGCGTTGGTCCAGGCCCAGCCCCGATCGGGATCGGCGATCATCTGGATCTCGTCGATCACCGCGACGTCGACGGGCCGGGTGAGGTCGGCAGTCTCGATGGTGCGCGCGGTATGGGTCGGGTTGAGATCGCCCAGCGTCTCCTCGCCCGTCACCATGCCGGCGCGCAGGCCGCGCTCGGCCAGGGCCTCGTAGTTTTCGAGCGCCAGCAGCCGCAAGGGAGCGAGGTAGGTTCCGGTGGGAGCCGCCCGCAGCATCTCCAGGGCCGCATAGGTCTTGCCGGAATTGGTCGGACCCATGTGGAAGATGATGCGCCGACCCAGGCGCCGGGCGGCGGTGAACTTCTCGATGTAGGCGCCGAAGCCGACCTGATCGCGCAGTCGGCGCAGGCGCGAATCCTCTCGCGCCACGCTACGGGCGCGGGCGCGCACGCCCTTCAGGGTGTCGGTGAGCGACTGGTTCAGGTTGGGCGAGAACAGGAAGGCGCGCGAGCGCAGGGAGCGGTCGAGATGGTCGATATAGGTCGCGGCATCGGCTCCCACCTCGCGCAGGTCCTCGGCGACTTGGTCACGCAGACGCTCCACCGCTCGGCGCAGGGCCTTCGTGGTCCGCGGCTGGGTCTCGGCGACGGCGGCACGCAGCTCCTCGAGGCGCCAGTTCGGATCGTTGCGATGGGCCATGCCGGACAGGATGCCGGCGATGCCGGTCTCGGGCGTCGCATCGACCCGCAGGTCGAGACGCCCGCCGTCGAGGACGGGGATCAGGGTCCGGATGGTCCAGGCGATGCTGCCGTCCCGCATCACCGCCGCGCGCAGGGCGGGCACCGCTTTCTTCACGACCGCGACACCGCCCTCCGCGAAGGCTCGCCGCGCCCTCAGTTCGCGCAGGGCCTTGGCGACCACCGCATCCTCGACGAGGCCGCCATACTCGGGCAGGCCGAGATGAAGCCGCAGGGCGTCCACCTCGACGCTGCGGGGCGGCAGCCCGAGGCGCGCCGCCGCCTCAAGCAGGATCTCGTTCGTCGGTCGCGCACGTTTGCGGGCCATGGGCCTCTCGTCGGGGGGTCTGGATCCGCCGCGGACGGACGACCGGGCCGCGCCAGGGTGCGCGGGACGCGGCTCAAAAAGCAACGGCTCGGATCAGCGCAATCCCAACCGTCGTCGGCCCGTTCAGGCCGCACGCTGGTTCAGCTGCCGCTCCGCCAGGCTGGTGAGCAGGTGGTCCGTAGACTTCTCCTCGTCGAGGTTCTGCTGGAGGATGCTCGCACAATCCTCACGACCGAGACGCTTGGCGCAGGCAATGAAGGTGCCGTAGCGGGTGATCTCGTAATGCTCCACCGCCTGGGCCGAGGCCACGAGGGCGGCGTCCAGCACATCCTTGTCGGAGATCTCGCTGGCCTCCTCGATGATGCCGTTGATCGCCGGGCAGGTGACCGCCTTGGGGCTGTGCCCGTGCATCTGAAAGACCTTCTCCAGGCGCTGGATCTGATTCTCCGTCTGACGCAGGTGAGTTTCGAAGCCCTGCTTCAGTTCCGGATGGGTCACCTTGGCGATCATCTTGGGCAGCGCCTTCGTGACCTGGTTCTAGGCGGAGTAGATATCCTGGAGCGTGTGGACGAAAAGGTCGTTGAGGGTTTTGATATCACGGGTGAACAAGCCCATGGCTGCCTCCACTGGCGTCGTTGATGCGGGATCGAGGGGCGGACGCGCCGGGACGCGAAGCCCGCCCTGCGCATCGGCGTGCTACCGGGTCGCCAGTGTCCAAGGGGGGCCGCGCATCGAGATCGCGGCACTTGGCTGCCTCGATGGTTCGAACCTGCCCTGAAAACCCGGTGCCTATGCTTTCTGTTCCACCGGCGGAACTTCGACGAGAGCCGATCCTCAACTTAGAGATGGAAACCCGAAAACTATCTTGCATTGGCCAATGACAACAACCGCTAGTCTTTTTTGCTTCTTTATTGATCCAAGTTATTTAAGGCTCCGCTTCTCGCTTGCTAATTCAATGTGGCGCCGGGGCGCGTCGAAGCGGGTTGCGATGCCGCGTCGGCGCGTCATCGGTCCTTGCGCGACCACACACGTCAGGGAAGCGATGCGATGCACGAGAATTCCGCCGGACCGGCTGCATTCTGGGCCTCGGTGGCGAACGACGTCACGTCCCGGGTCGAGCCGGTGCTCGACCGCGACGGCAAGGCCCGCGAAGGGGTACTCCAGTATCTCCGCGACCTGGAAGCGGTCGCCCTGGGCGACGGCAGCAGCCGCGAGGCCCTCCAGGTGATCGCCTCCGGGCGGCGCCTTCTGGGCGACCGGAGCGATGTGCCGCCCGCCGAGATCGCCCGCGCGGTGCGCGCCGCCCTGATCTGATCCGAGGGCGGCGGACGCGTCGCGCCCGGGGCGCGATCGCTACCCGGGCGGCGCCCCCAATGCCGCCCGGGTGAGGGCATCGGCGCCGATATCGTCGGTCCCGTTCATCCCGAGGCTCTCGATGAGGCGGCCGCGCGCCCGGCTGACGCGGCTCTTCATCGTCCCCACGGCGACGCCGCAGATCTCCGCCGCCTCCTCGTAGGTGAAGCTCTGCGCACCGACGAGGACCAACGCCTCGCGCTGGCTGAAGGGCAGCGCGTTCAGGGCCTCCTGGAACTCCAGCATCTCGACCCGGATCTCCTGCTCAGGCAGGCTCGTCAGGCGCCCAGCCAGGCCGCCGTCGGCATCCTCCACCTCGCGCTTGCGCTTGCGCTGCTCGGAGTAAAACAGGTTGCGCAGGATGGTGAACAGCCACGCCGTGAGGTTGGTGCCCCGTGTGAAGCTGTCGGCCTTGGTCCAGGCCCGAACGAGGGTGTCCTGGACGAGGTCGTCGCTGCGGTCGAGATCGTAGGTCAGCGAGAACGCGAAGGCCCGCAGGGCCGGGATCGCCCCGAGCAGGAGTCCGCGCATCTCGTCGTCGGCGCCCTGCGGTGTGCCGACCGGAGCTGGCATCGCGTTGTTCATGAGGATCCTCGCGTGGTGTTGCGGGCGGCCAGATCGGCGAGGAGGGCATCGAATCGGTCGGGTAGCGGCTGGTTCAGCACCTCGGCGTAGAGGAGGCGCAGGTTGCGTCCGATGCGTCGCCGGGCCTCCACCGTCATCCCGGCCTCGCCCGGGCCCGTTCGGACCTGAGGGGATGGCGTGACGTCGGGGACGATGGCATGCGCAATGTCGACGGCGGCGATTCCAGGCCCGGCAACGCCAGACCGCGCCCGTGTCACCGGTGCCGGTCTCCCCTGCACCAGACTGCCCGTCTTCGGTGTCGCGAGCTGGACATCGCCGGGTTCGATGCTGCGGTTTGGGTCGCTCGAATCAATGCTCATTGCTGCTCATCGCTCGACGGCCGGGGCCGGAGAGTCCGGAGCGCCGTCATTTCGGCGGCCGTGCTAAGGCTGCGCGATTTAACGAGCTCTGAAAAAAGCATTCATCTGATCTTAAGCCGCCAAATGCAGGCGAAAGACCATGAGCATCAGTTAGAAACGATTAGAAACAATGGCGATACATTGGTCAAGCGTTACCATTGGAAATTTATAGTATCGCGATCCTGTCGCTAAGCTGAACAGTACGAAAGCGCGGCCTGCTCGCTCTCCCGCCGCGCAGCGCCAAGCGGAACCAGACTCTATCGCGCGCCGCAATCTGCGGCGGAGGCCAGCATGGCCCGGCGCTTGCGCGCGTCGGCCAACCCCGTCGCCCCACCGCGGAAGCGCTGCCCGATGCCGTCAGACCTGCCCGATCTCGATCACGTCGTCCGCGAGATCGCCGACGAGATGCTGGAGCGGCCGGACCGGGGCGAGGTC
Organism: Methylobacterium sp. AC433; assembly: GCF_979253015.1. Lineage (NCBI taxonomy): Bacteria > Pseudomonadati > Pseudomonadota > Alphaproteobacteria > Hyphomicrobiales > Methylobacteriaceae > Methylobacterium > Methylobacterium sp. AC433. The sequence continues at coordinate 94,567 of NZ_CEEDBN010000008.1, forward strand.
GCGACCTACATCCCGGAGCTCGCCGGGGTCGATGCCAAGGCCTTCGGCCTCGTGGTGATCGACGCCGAGGGGCGTATCGCGTCCGCCGGCGACTGCGACGCGCCCTTCTCGATCCAGAGCATCTCGAAGGTCTTCACCCTGACTCTCGCCCTCGGCATGGCCGGCGACCGGCTCTGGCGCCGGGTCGGGCGCGAACCCTCCGGCAGTCCCTTCAACTCCATCGTGCAGCTCGAGCGCGAGCGCGGCATCCCACGCAATCCGTTCATCAACGCGGGGGCCATCGCGGTCACCGACCTGATCCTGTCCGGGCACCAGCCCCGCGAGGCCCTCGGTGAGATCCTCCGCTTCATGCAGTTCCTGGCGCAGGATCCGACCATCGCCATCGACGAGGCCGTCGCCGCCTCCGAGCTGCGCACGGGCTTCCGCAACATGGCGCTGGCCCACTACATGAAATCCTTCGGGGTGCTCGACAATCCGGTCGATTTCACCCTCGGCGTCTACTTCCACCATTGCGCCATCAGCATGTCGTGCCGGCAGCTCGCCCAGGCGGGCCGCTTCCTCGCCCATTCGGGCCGCAACCCGCTGACGGGACTGTCGGTGGTCTCGCCCGAACGGGCGCGCCGCATCAACGCGGTCATGCTCACCTGCGGGCACTATGACGGCTCGGGCGAGTTCGCCTACCGCGTCGGCCTGCCCGGCAAGAGCGGCGTCGGCGGCGGCATCCTGGCGATCGCGCCGGGCAAGGCGTCGATCGCCGTATGGTCGCCCGGACTCGACGCCTCGGGCAATTCCCATCTCGGGCGGATCGCCCTGGAGAGACTGACGAAGCGACTCGGCTGGTCGATCTTCGGAGCCTGAACCATCGCGCTCCGGCGCGGACGCACCCGGCTCAGGAATCCGTTCCGCGCGGGGGCGCCGCGCGCTGCCGGGACGACTCGCGCAGGGCGGCCAGATAGTCTCGGAGCAGGCTCACCCGCCTCGGCCGAAAACTCGCGCCCGTGGCCGCGGCGGCAGCGATGCGGTCCGCCCGGAAGATGCGGTGTGCCCCACGCAGGCAACACCAGGCGAGGACCACCAGCTTGGATTCGAGATAGACGATCGCTAGCGGCCAGATCGTGCGCACCGTCTCCCGCCCGGCCTCGTCGGCGTAGCGGATCCGGACCGCCTCCTCGCGCCAGCACCCCTCGCGCAGCGTCGCCAGACCGAGAGCGGGCGCGAAGCGCGGCCCCGACCGGCGAACCTGGGAGACGGCGTGGAGGAGGTGTTGCTGGCTCGCGTCCGGCAGCGTGGCGGCGACCTTGGCGAGCACCGCGACGGCCGCCCGGGCCAGGGCCGGGTCCCCCATGTGGCGGACCTCGGACAGCCCCAGGGCAAGAGCTTCGATCTCGATACGGTCGAACATCTGGGGCGGCAGCGCACCGTCCTCGATCAGGCGGTAGCCGTAGCCGCGCTCGCCCTCGATGACGGCGCCGGCCGCCCGCAGGGCATCGATGTCGCGATAGAGCGACCGGACCGAGACGTCCGTCTCCTTCGCCAGGCGGGCGGCCGTCACCGGCGCCGGCAGCGCGCGCAGAGCCTGGAGGAGGCGGAAGAGGCGATCCGTGCGAGCCATCGTGCAACTGACGGAAATTGGCAGGTGCCCTGCCGTATAAGCCGCGCTGCCGAAGCCGCCAACCGGAGCGCCCCCATGCTGACCCTCTTCCATTCCCCCCAGAGCCGTTCGACCCGCGTCATCGCCCTGCTGAAGGAGCTCGACGCCCTCGAGGCCGTGACGATCGAGCGGGTGACCATCCCGCGGCGGGACGGCACAGGCGGCCGGGATCCGGCCAATCCGCACCCGGACGGCAAGGTCCCGTTCCTGATCCATGACGGCGTCGCGATCTGGGAGAGCAGCGCGATCATGCTCTACCTCGCCGACCTGTTCCCGGATACGGGCCTGAACATCCCGCCGGGGCATCCGCGCCGCGGCGCCTATCTCAGCTGGTTCGCGTGGTACTCGGGTGTCGTCGAGCCCGTGCTGACACTCGAGGCGGTCGGCGTCACCCATCCCGGCATCATGGCGACGTTCCGGAGTCACCTAGAGGTGAAGGCGCGGCTGCGCGCGGCCCTGGCGGACGGGCCCTTCCTGTTCGGCGACCGCTTCACCGCGGCCGACCTGCTGCTCCACTCGCCCTATGCTTGGTTCGGCAAGCCCGGCGAGCCGGTCCTCGACGCCTGGGTCGAGCGCTGCATGGAGAGGCCGGGCGCGCGGTTCGCCGCGGCCTTCGACGCCGCAGCGTGATCCCGGCGCGGGACGCCCGAGCGGACGACCCGGCCTGAAACGACTGCTCAGGGTAGAGGCAAAAAAGAAGGCCTGCCGCGGGTTTCGCGGCAGGCCCTGGCTATCAGACGAGCAGAATGCCCGACGACGTGCCTATGATTTAGGCCGCCGCCTGCTGATCGGTCGCGGTCGGAACCGAGGCGATGGTCTTCAGGATCTGCGAGGCGATCTGGTAGGGGTCTCCCTGGCTGTTGGGACGGCGGTCTTCCAGGTAGCCCTTGTACGCGTTGTTGACGAAGCTGTGCGGCACGCGGATCGAGGCGCCGCGATCGGCGACGCCATAGCTGAACTGATCGATCGCCGCCGTCTCGTGCTTGCCGGTCAGGCGCATGTGGTTGTCCGGCCCGTAGACCGCGATGTGGTCGTCGAGGTTCTCCTTGAAGGCCGCCATCAGGGCCTCGAAATAGGCCTTGCCGCCGACCGAGCGCATGTGTTCGGTCGAGAAGTTGGCATGCATGCCCGAGCCGTTCCAATCCGTCGCGCCGAGCGGCTTGCAGTGATACTCGACGTCGATCTCGTAGGTCTCGCACAGGCGCTGGAGCAGGTAGCGGGCGACCCACATTTCGTCGGCGGCCTTCTTGGAGCCCTTGCCGAAGATCTGGAATTCCCACTGACCCTTGGCCACCTCGGCGTTGATGCCCTCGTGGTTGATCCCGGCGTCGAGGCAGAGGTCGAGATGCTCCTCGACGATCTTGCGGGCGATGCTGCCGACTTCCTTGTAGCCGACACCGCAATAGTACGGGCCCTGCGGAGCCGGGTAGCCGGAGGCCGGAAAGCCGAGGGGGCGGCCGTCCTTGTAGAAGAAGTACTCCTGCTCGAAGCCGAACCAGGCGCCGTCATCGTCGAGGATGGTGGCGCGCTTGTTGGAGGTGTGCGGGGTGACGCCGTCCGGCATCATGACTTCGCACATCACCAGCACGCCGTTCTTGCGCGTGGAATCGGGGAAGTGACGCACGGGCTTCAGCATGCAGTCGGAGCTGCCGCCCTCGGCCTGCATCGTCGAGCTGCCGTCGAAGCCCCAGAGCGGAAGCTGCTCAAGGGTCGGGAATGCGTCGAATTCCTTGATCTGGGTCTTGCCGCGAAGGTTCGGCACCGGAGTGTAGCCGTCGAGCCAAATATACTCGAGTTTGTATTTCGTCATTCCGAGCCTCTCGTCCTGAAGCGATGCGAAATCCCAGGACACCTGACGGGATTCGCAGCCATCGCTGGCTGGAGCCGCCTAAGCAACGTTCGCGCCAAATCCAGCGAGCCGGATCCTGCGGCATATCGGCAAGGGTTTCCGAACGGCCGAGGCCGATCGAAGGCGGCCTAGGGCGACGGCGTCGCGTGAGACTTCGTTAACGAGTTCGTCCTAGCGCTGACAAGGTCAGGAGATCGTGATGCGCACAGTCAGCGCCGCGCTCGCCAGCGTTGCCCTGTTCGCCCTCGCGGCGGCGGGGCTGGGGTTACGCGCCTCCGGCGCCGGCGAGCCAGGACGAACGGATGCTAGGACGACGCAGGCCGAACTCTCGGCGCTGCGCGAGGCCTATCGGCGGGTCGACGAGGCGCTGCATCCGCCCGAGAATCCCTACAGCCCGGCGAAGGCCGACCTCGGCCAGCGCCTGTTCTTCGACACCCTCCTCTCCGGCGCGCGCACCATGAGCTGCGCCGGCTGCCATGTCCCGACCCAGTCCTGGAGCGACGGCCGCCCGCGCGGCATCGGCGAGACCGGTGCCGCCATGAAGGTGCGTACGCCGACCCTGCTCGACGTGGCCCAGAACCCGATCCTCGGCTGGGACGGCAAGTTCCGCGACCTCGAGGCCGTCGCCTTCACCCCCATCACCGGCACGAACGCGATGAACCTGCCCGAGGAGACACTGATCGCGCGCCTCAAGGCGGATCCCGGCTACGTTCGTGCCTTCGCGGCCGCGTTCCCCGATCGTGTGGGGGCGGCCGGCCCCGACGGCGCGATCAGCCGTCGGACCGTCGAGCTGGCGCTGGCGACCTTCCAGCGCTCCATCGTGTCCGGCGAGGCGCCGTTCGACCGCTGGGTGGCGGGCGATGCCCGCGCCATCAGCCCGAGCGCCAAGGCCGGGTTCGCGCTCTTCAACGGCAAGGCGCAATGCGCCGCCTGCCATTCCGGCTGGACCTTCACGGACGGATCGTTCCACGACATCGGCGTCGGCACCGGCACGGATATCGGCCGGTCCGCGTTCTTCCCGGACTCGGTGCAGCTGCGCTACGCCTTCAAGACCCCGACCCTGCGGGACGTCGCCGAGCGCGGGCCCTACATGCATGACGGGTCGCTCGCCTCGCTGCGCGAGGTCGTCGACCTCTACGATCGCGGCGGCATCGACCGGCCGAGCCGTTCGCCCGCGATCCGGCCGCTCGGCCTGACCGAGGCCGAGAAGCGCGACCTGATCGCGTTCCTGAAGTCCCTGAGCGCCGATGGGACGGCGAGCGTCGCGACCCCGCCCCGCCTGAACTGAGGGGAACGTCCCGCATCGGGGACGGATCGCCGTCAGCGGAAGAGCGGGAGACCCGCACCGAGCAGCCCGAGCCCACCGAGGAGCAGCCGTCCGGACCAGCGCTCCAGGACTTCGGCCCGGCTCGTCGCCCGCGTCGCCGCGTAGGACAGCCCGGTCCCCACCATCAGGCTCGACAGGCTCAGGGTCGCGATCATCGGGCTCTTCGGGTCGGGCGCGGCGTTCCTCTTTCCCTAACCCGGGCAGGGTTAGGGGACCATGCGCGGGTGCGCGGCTTCCGAAGACATGGTCATGAAAGCGTTACACGGTCGCCGTGCATCCGACGAACCGCACGAAGGTGGCGGCCGATGCCACCAAGCAACCAATTAACCATTTGGAAGGGTTCGTTAACAAGTTCCTTCCGGAATTCCTAGAAGCCGCGTAGTTTTCATCGTGCCGGCAAGCCCCCGAGCCGGTTTCGTGAACAGGGCCTCTCCCATGCAACCTGGAAGACGTTGGCTGCCGCGCGCCGCAGTCATGACGACGACGGCTGTCTTCATCCTCGCGAGCTCCGACGCCGCGATGGCTCACGTGAAATGGTTCTGCGCCTACGACCTCGTCGGGGCACCCCGGGATCTCGGCGAGGTCCTGTGCTCGGATTTCGAGATGCTGGTCGGCCTGTCCCTGCTCGCCCTGATGGTCGGCGGTCTTCTCGAGGGAACCGTGCTGGGGGCAGCACTGATCCGATCCCTCGACCGGACCACCGCCTGGGCCCGCGAGAACACCGAGCTCCTGTTCCGCGCGGTGCTCGGCGGCTTCTTCGTCGCCCTCTGGACCCTCGGCGGCATCATCCTGACCCCCGAGCTCAAGACCGCCAACACCGCACTGCCGTGGTTCCAACTCGCCATCGCCGCCGGCTTCCTGTGGCGGCGGACGATGCCGTTCTCGGCACTCGGCATCGTCGTGCTCTTCACCACCGCCCTGGTCCAGTACGGCGCGTTCCACCTCGCGGACTACCCGGTCTTCCTCGGGGTCGCAGCCTATTGCGCGCTGACCGGCCTCGGCCTCTCTCTGCCCGGCAACGTCCGCCCCCTCGACATCGTGCGCTACACCGCGGCCATCACGCTGATGTGGGCCTCGGTGGAGAAGTGGGCCTACCCGCAATGGTCGTTCCCGCTCTTCATCGAGCATCCCGCGATGACTCTCGGTTTCACCGGCGAGTACTTCATGAAGGCGGCCGGCGCCGTGGAATTCGCCCTCGCGTTTGCGCTGGTCTGCACGCCGCTGGTCCGCAGGATCGCCGCGATCCTGCTGGCCGCCACCTTCATCTCGGCGATCTTCGAGTTCGGCAAGGTCGACGCCATCGGCCACGCGCCGATCATCGTCGCGATGGTGGCGCTCGCCGCCGACAATGCCGCCGCGCCCTACCGCCTGCGCAACCTGGCGCTGACCCCCGTGGGGTACGGAGCCGCCCTGGCGGCCTTCATCGGACTGTACTACGGCGCCCACGCCGTGCTGCAGGGCTCGACCCTGCTCTGACGCCGCGACCTCGCCGGCAGCGCGGGGGGCGGAGCGTACCGCCCGACCCCCACCGTCCTCGCCCACCTCAGCGGGCGTCGACGCGCACGGTCAGCTTCATCTTCGGATGAATTCCGCACAGGACCGCGAAGGTCCCGCCCACGTCGAAGACCACCTGCGTCCGGCTTCCCGGTTTCAGGTCTCCGGAATCGAAGGTGAAGTCGGGCGAGTCGATGTAGACGTGGTGGAGGAGATCGCCGTCGTCGTTGACGATCTCGACATTGGCGCCGCGCGGGACGATCAGCGCATTCGGCTGGAAGGCGCGCCCCTTCTGGGACACGTGCAGGCTCGGTGTCCCGACGGCCGCCAGGGCCAGCCCACCGCACGCCGCACCGAAAAAGCCAAAGGCCACGCAAACAAGTGTGAGGCGCCGCATCGGCGTTCCATCCGTTGACCAGTGATAAGGATTGAGATGATCCACTATCGGGACGTGACCAGCAGCCTCCTAAGTTAGCCAGGCCGCATCCACCACCACGGTTTCACACCGCAGTGAACTGCCGGTTAAGAACCGAAACTGGATACCCGATCTCAAGATCGCCTTAACAACTTTCCGTCATCCTGACCCGCATCATTGGACGGGACAGACTGGATGACATCGCCCGAAGCCCCGATGACATCGCGAGTGCGCACCGGCCGAGGCCTGGTGGACGCGGCCGGTGCGATGCTCGGTACGATCCGGGGACGGATCGTGATCGCGTTCCTCGTCATGAGCGCGATCACGGCCGCCCTCGGGCTCTCGGCGGCGTCGAGCATCCGCCGTGCGGACGAACTCGTCAGCCAGACCTTCGACCGGTCGCTGATGTCCATCAACTACGCGCGCGCCGCCGCCACCGACTTCGCCGGGATGCGTACGGTCGAGGCCCGGCGCTGGCTGATCACCGATCCGGCGGCCCGCACGCTCCTCGACGAGCGCCTCGCGAGTCTCCAGCGCCTGCTCGCCGAAGACCTCGAGATCGCCGTGGAGCGCGCCCAGTCCGATCGGGCGACGCGCGCGGCGCAGGCGGCCGAGCGTGCGGTCACCGAATGGACGGAAGCCCGGGCCCGGATCACCGACCTCGGCCGGAGCGAGGCCGCCTACGCGGAGCTCGACCGCCACGCCGCGGCGGCGGAGGAGAACTTCGACCTCTTCATTAACTACACGGCCGGCGACGGCTTCATCTATCGTCAGCAGGCGCGCGCCATCGTGGCCCGGGAGACCCGGCTCAACCTCCTCGGTACCCTGATCGCCGTGCTCCTCTCCGGCACCGTCGCCTTCTGTCTGGCGCGCCGCATCATGGGACCCCTGGCCGACGCCTCGCAGGCGGCCACCCGCATCGCGGGCGGCGACCTCAGCGGAACCATGCCGGCCGGGGGGGCCGACGAGGTCGGAACGCTGCTGGCGGCCATGGGGATCATGCGCGACAACATCCGGCACGCGATGGAGAAGGAGGTCGCCCAGAGGATTTCCGCCGAGGATCGCCTCGCCGACGCCCTGGAGACGTCCCGGGAGGGCATCGTCGTCGTCGACGAGGCCGGTCGGATCACCCTCACCAACAGTCAGGCGGAGGATTACCTCGGCTTTCGCGCCGGCACCCTCCCGCCGGGCCGCACGATCGCCGCTCTCGCGGAAGCGGAGGCTGGTCCGGGCAACCTCGCCCGGGGACTCCTGGCCACCGCAGAGGAGCGCAGCGAGTTGCGCCTGCGTGACGGCCGCTGGCTCCGGATCAGCCGCAGCGCCACGCGCACGGGCGGCTTCATCGCAGTCTGCAGCGACATCACGCTCCTGAAGGAGCAGGAAGCCATCCTCCAGTCGGCCAACCTGCGCCTCGACACTGCGCTCGACAACATGTCCCAGGGCCTCTGCCTGTTCGACGCCGCGGGCCGTCTGACCGTCGTGAACCGTCGCTACTGCGAGATCTTCGAACTGACGCCCGCCGAGCTTCCGCTCGGCCTGTCCTATCGCGACGTCTCCGAACTCAGCGCGACGCGGGGCGACTATCCGAAGCCGGCGCCCGACGCCTTCGCCCTGGCCCAGGCCGAGACCGCCAGCGGCGCCTCCGTCGATTCGGATTTCCTGCATTTCGGAAACGGACGCGTGGTCGCGGTCTCCCACAAAGCGGTCCGCGGAGGCGGCCTCGTGGCGACCTACGAGGACGTCACCGAGCGCCGCGAGGCGGATGCACGCATCGCCTTCATGGCCCGGCACGACGTGCTCACCGGCCTACCGAACCGGGCGATGTTCGGCGAGCGGATCGAGGAGGCGGTCGCCCATCTCGGGCGCGGAAGCCCATTCTCGGTGCTCTGCCTCGACCTCGATCGCTTCAAGGAGGTCAACGATACCCTCGGCCACCCCGTGGGAGACGCCCTGCTGCGCGCGGTCGCCGACCGGCTGCGAGCCTGCGTGCGCGAGGTCGACACCGTGGCCCGGCTCGGCGGCGACGAGTTCGCGATCATCCTGGCGCAGACCGAGCGGCCGCAGGAGGCCGCCATCCTCGCCCGCCGGATCGTCGAGGTGGTCAGCGCGCCCTACGACCTCGACGGACACCGCGCCAGCGTTGGGGTCAGCATCGGCATCTGCTTCGCGCCCGGCGACGGCACCACCTGCGACAAGCTCCTCAAGAACGCCGACGTCGCCCTCTACCGCGCCAAGGCGGACGGGCGCGGAACCTGGCGCTTCTTCGAGGCGGAGATGGATGTCAGCCTCCAGAAGCGGCGGGCCCTCGAACTCGACCTGCGCGAAGCCCTGGTGCGCGAGGAGTTCGAGCTGCACTACCAGCCGATCTACGATTTCCGCGCCCGCCGCATCGGCGGTTTCGAGGCGCTGGTGCGCTGGCGCCATCCGGTCCGCGGCCTCGTTCCTCCTGGCGAGTTCATCTCCGTCGCCGAGGAGATCGGCCTCATCGTGCCGCTCGGGGCGTGGTGCCTCACCACGGCCTGCACCGAGGCGATGCGCTGGCCCGACGGCATCAAGGTGGCGGTCAACGTCTCCGCGGTGCAGTTCCGCGACGAGGTCATCGTCGAAGCCGTACGCCGGGCATTGACGGAGAGCCGGCTGCCACCAGGGCGGCTCGAGCTGGAGATCACCGAATCGGTGCTCCTCAAGGACAACCTCGCGACCCTCGCGACGCTCTACGCCCTGCGCCGCCTCGGGGTACGGATCGCCATGGACGATTTCGGCACCGGCTACTCGTCCCTGAGCTACCTGCGCAGCTTCCCCTTCGACAAGATCAAGATCGACCAGTCCTTCGTGCGCGACATCACCAACAAGACCGATTCCGGACTCATCGTCCGGGCGGTGATCGGGCTCGGCCTCAGCCTGGGCATGCGGACCACCGCCGAGGGCATCGAGACGGAGGCGCAGTTCGACCGCCTCCGCAGCGAGGGCTGCGACGAGGGCCAGGGCTACTTCTTCGCCAAGCCGAGCCCCGCCGCGGAGGTTCCGAAGACGATCGAGCGCTGGTCGCGCGGGAACACCGACGCCGCCCGGGCCGTGGCCTGAGACGGCGCCACGGCCCGTCGGGACCGGCCGGGCACGCGGATCAGTCGACGACCCTGAGGTCGTCCAACGCCACGTCGCCGTTCTGGCTCGAGAAGGTCGGCGAGCGTCCGTTCGACTGCGAGACGCCGCTGATCCTGTGGTCGCCGCTGTAGTAGGTCGTCAGCTTGCCGTCCCGCTCGATCAGCAGGCGATGCTTGTCGGGAAAGAACGCGTAGCGCATGTCGTTCTGGCCACCGCTGGTGGAGGGCTGTCCCAGCTCCTGCGGCCACCAGGGGTCGGACCCCTTCATCGGCTTCATCGGTTCCATGGGCTTCATGGGCGCCATCGGCTTCATTGGTTCCATCTCGGACCTTCTCGCTGTCGTGTGAAGGCACGGCTACGCCCGAGACCCGCGAAGGTTGCGCGCCGGCCCGGTGAAATTGGCCGGCACGCCGGCGCACGCCCCCTCGCGACCTTGGCCGCCATTGAATTCGCCGGGACGCGACGGCATATCGCGCACGCTTCACTCACTCTTCGACATCAGGAGGCGTTCCCTTGAGCGACACCGTGGAACGGCACGAATTCGGTGCCGAGGTCGGGCGTCTGTTGGACCTCGTGGTCCATGCCCTCTACTCCGACCGGGAGATCTTCCTGCGCGAGCTGGTGGCCAACGCCGCCGACGCCATGGACCGGCGCCGCTTCGAGGCCCTGACCGATCAGGCCTCCGCGCTGCCCGCCGACGCCAAGGTCCGCATCGTCCCGGACAAGGCGGCCCGGACCCTGACCATCACCGATGCCGGCATCGGCATGACGAAGGCGGAGCTGGCCCAGAACCTCGGCACCATCGCGCGATCGGGCACGCGCGCCTTCAGCCAGAGCCTGAGCGATGCCAAGCCGGAGGACAAGCCGAGCCTGATCGGCCAGTTCGGCGTCGGCTTCTACTCCGCCTTCATGGTCGCCGACCGCGTCACCGTCACCTCGCGCCGCGCCGGCTCCGAGGAGGCCTGGACCTGGGCCTCGGAGGGCCAGGGCAGCTACACCCTGGAGCCCGCCACCCGGACGGAGCCCGGCACCGACATCGTCCTGCACCTGAAGGAGGATGCCGACGAGTACCTGGAGAGCTACCGGCTCGACCACGTCGTGCGCAAATGGGCCGACCACATCACCGTGCCGATCGCGATCCGCGGTGAGGACGGCAAGGAGGAGAACGCCAACCAGGGCACGGCGCTGTGGCGCAAGGCGAAGTCCGAGGTCACGCCCGAGCAGTACACCGAGTTCTATCGCCACGTCGGCATGAACTTCGACGAGCCCTGGGCGACGCTGCACTGGCGCGCGGAAGGCGCGCTGGAATTCTCGGCGCTGCTGTTCGTCCCCGGCATGAAGCCGTTCCAGGCGGTGGAGGGCGAGCGCGCCAGCAAGGTGCGCCTGCACGTGCGGCGCATGTTCATCACCGACGAGGCGGAACTCCTCCCCTCCTGGCTGCGCTTCGTCCAGGGCGTGGTCGATACCGAGGACCTGCCCCTCAACGTCTCCCGCGAGATGCTGCAGGCCACCCCGGTGCTGACCAGGATCCGCCGCGCCGTGACCGGCCGGGTGCTCTCGGACCTCACCACCCGGGCCAAGGACGCGGAGGGCTACCGCCCGTTCTGGGAGAACTTCGGACCCGTCCTCAAGGAAGGCATCTACGAGGATCACGAGCGCCGGCCCGAGATCGCCCCGCTGCTGCGCTTCAACTCTTCGGCCGTCGAGGGCTGGACCTCCCTGCCCGACTACGTCACGCGGATGAAGGACGGCCAGGAGGCGATCTACTACCTCGTCGCCGACGATGCCGATGCCCTGAAGCGCTCGCCCCAGCTCGAGGGTTTCCGCGCTCGCGGTATCGAGGTGCTGCTGCTCTCCGACCACGTCGATGCGTTCTGGCCCGAGGCCCTGGCCCGCTTCGACGACAAGCCCCTGCGCTCGGTCACGCAAGGGGCCGTCGACCTCTCGAAGTTCGCGGGCGCGGCGTCGGAGGGCGAGGAGGCCCCGGCCTCCGTCGAGGCGCTGGTCGCGGCCCTCAAGGAAGCGCTCGGCTCCGACGTTTCCGATGTGCGCGCCACCGACCGGCTCGTCGAGAGCGCCGTGGTGCTCTCCGCCTCGGGTCATGGCCCGGACCTGCAGATGCAGCGGCTCCTGCGCCGCGCCGGCCGCGGCGGCGGCGGCATGCCGGTGCTGGAGATCAACCCGCGCCATCCCCTGATCCGGTCCCTGGGCGCCAAGGTCGAGGCGCAGGAAGCGATCACCGAGGCGGCCGGGACGCTCCTCGACCTCGCCCGCGTGCAGGATGGCGACACGCCGCGGGATCCCGTCGCCTTCGCCCAGAAGATGGCAGCAGCCCTGGCGGCAGCCTGAGGCCAATCTAAGATCCAAGACTATATTCCGGCGGAGCATCTCCGCCGGAATAAACAAGCATCACTTGATAGATTTATTTCGGAACGTGCGGGTTCTGACCGGGTTTGAACTCCAGAATAACCATTCCTGGAGGAAACATGACCGTTCGATATCTCGCCGTCGCGACCGCTTCCCTGATGCTGACCGCAACCGCCGCGTTTGCGGCGCCCTGCGCGACCGGCACCACCAGCTCCATGAAGGACAAGTCCGCCTCGATGGACAAGTCTTCGACCGTCGATGGCGGTTCGACCTCGAAGGTGACGCCCGGCGCCAAGGCGGAGTCGCCCGGTACCGTCGGCGCGATGAACAATGTCGGCTCCAACACCCAGCCCGGAAGCAGCGAGAAGAAGCCCGCCGAGGGTCAGGTCGTGAAGGGTGACAGCGCCGACAACTGCTGATCCGGGCTCCCGAGGCGAACGACGCCCGAGACGAATCGACGACGCCTCGCGTACCCCAAGGGTCCGCGGGGCTTTAGGAAGGGTCCGCGGGGCGTGGGGTCGTCTGCCACAAGTGACCCGGGCGCGCGGCAGATTGGCCACGGACGCCGAGGCCGACAGGCGCTAGAAGCGCCGCCGATGAATCTTCGCCCCTATCAACGTGCCAGCCTCGACGCCCTCTACGCTTCGTGGAGTCGGCGGGATGGCCCCGGCCTCATCGTCCTGCCGACCGGTGCCGGCAAGTCGCTGGTGATCGCCGCCCTGGTGCGGGAGACGCTCGACCGCGACCCGCGCCATCGCATCGTCGTCGTCACTCACACCCGTGAACTCATCGCGCAGAACCACCGGGAGCTGCTGGCGCTCTGGCCGGCGGCACCGGCGGGCATCTATTCCGCCGGCCTCGGCCGGCGCGATACCGGCGCGCAGGTGCTGTTCTGCGGCATCCAATCGATCTGGAATCGGACGCGCGACCTCGACGCGTTCGACCTCGTCGTCGTGGACGAGGCTCACCTCATCCCGCGCGACGCCGAGACCCGCTACGGCCGCTTCCTCGCCGCCCTGCGCGCCGAGCGCCCGAACCTGCGCGTCGTCGGTCTGACGGCGACGCCCTACCGTCTCGACAGCGGGCGCCTGGACGAGGGCCCCGGCCGGCTCTTCGAAGCCATCGTCTACGAGGCCAATGTCGGTGACCTGATCCACCAGGGCTACCTCGCGCCGCTCATCTCCAAAGCCACTGCCACGACCCTCGACGTCGCGGGCGTGCCGCGGCGCGGGGGCGACTATATCCCGAGCGCCCTGGAGGCCGCCGTCAACCAAGACTGGATCACCCGCGCGGCGGTGGAGGAGATGGTCGGCTACGGGCAGGGCCGCCGGGCCTGGCTCGCCTTCTGCGCCGGCATCGCCCACGCCACGGCGGTGCGCGACGCGATTCGGGCCGAGGGCCACACCTGCGAGAGCCTCTCCGGCGAGACCCCGAAGCGGGCGCGCGATCGCATGGTGCGCGACTTCCGCGAGGGCCGGATCCGCTGCCTGACCTCGGTCGGCGTCCTCGCGACAGGGTTCAACGTGCCCCAGGTGGACCTCGTCGCCCTGCTGCGGCCGACCCAGAGCACCGGGCTCTACGTGCAGCAGGTCGGCCGCGCCCTGCGTCGCGCCCCCGACAAGACCGATGCCCTCATCCTCGACTATGCCGGCCTCGTCCGCATGCACGGCCCGGTCGACATCGTCACCGCCCGCAGTGCCGCCGCGATCCGCGGCCGCGAAGGCGAGATCCGGGCGAAGGCCTGTCCCGGTTGCGGCGCCCTGATCGCTCTCAACGCCAGCACCTGCGAAGCCTGCTGGGTCGAGGCGGAGGCGGAGGCCGCCGATCCGGGCCATGAAGCTTCCGCCGACGATGCGCACCCGATTCTCTCGAGCCAGCGGGCGGATCGCGGTTCCGCCGGGTGGCGGTCGGTCGCCGGCTGGACCTTCGCCGCCAGTGCCGATGCCGCGGGGGACCTCGAGGTCACCTTCCACCTGCGCGACGGGCGGCACCACCGAATCGTACTCGGCCTCGCCCAGGCCGGATATTTCCGCGAGAAAGCGGTGCAGTGGTGGCGCCAGTTCGGCGGCGGACGCGACGTGCCGATGACGGCCGGCGAGGCCGCGGCGGAGCGGGACAGGCTCACCCGTCCGGCCTCGATCGAGATCTGCGCTCAGGGGCGCCTGACGGAGATGGTCCGCTACCGCTTCCCGGATGGCCGCATCTTCGCCGAGACCCGCCGCCTGGGCGACCTGGCCGCCTGATCCGATCTCTCACGTCAGGCTTGCGCCGGGGCAACGGCGCTGATAGCGCAGGACGGCACGCCGGTTTAGCTCAGCTGGTAGAGCAACCGCCTTGTAAGCGGTAGGTCGCGAGTTCAAGTCCCGCAACCGGCACCACACGTTCTCTGCTCGGGCTGAAACTGGAAATCAGCCCGTTCCGACAGGGATATGGGCGCCTCTTGATGCTGTCAGGCCGGAAGTGCCGCGTGTCGAGCGTATGGGACCGACCGGCCGGATGGACCGGGTTGGGCCTCGATCGTCGCGCCGGGGCGCGCTGCGCAGTGCTCAATGATCTCGCCTGACTGCCAAGCGATGGAACTGCGCCGCGCGATCAGGTCGAGAAGGGCGGCAGAGGTTTGTCGCAACCGAATCCGGGTGACGGTCGTCTCGGTGTCGAGATTCCGGTTCAGAGCCTCGAAGACCAGCTCTTCCTTGAAAGCGAATTCTTCCAGGATCGTTTCGATCTCGTGGCGAACGGGATCGAGGAATTCGACCCCGAAGCCGTCGGATTCCTGGCGTGCGATCCGACAGGCGCGCGGCTGATTACTTCCGCCGATCGTGAGATCGAAATGCGCCGGGACCACGCGACCCGTACCGGGCTTCAGGAATGCACCCAGTGACGAGATGTCCGTGATCGTGCACGGAATTGCGTTGCTGATCTTGGGAACGAAGATCCGCCCATCGAGCCCACAGGCCTGCCTGTAAACGCGTCTTCTGTCTGCCATGATATCAATCCGCACCCAGTCCCCTCGGTATTCTGCAGATTTACGTTAAATAGGTTGCAGAAATTATAATTGAAATATACTTCTGATCAGATTCAATCATTCGTATCCAATACAAACAAGCTTACTCCATGTTATAAGACAGTTTTGTGATTGTATTCAGATTTTAGTCAATATGTTGGTACAAATCACTGCCGATACTTATCATAATAAAGATCATATTCCGAATAGAACGATGATTCACGCACATCTAGATTTTTGATTATATAGGCCGCGCACTGTAATTTTCTGATCCAGCTCGAGCCTGACCGAAGCGGCAGGGCCACGAAAGCGAGCCGAGTTTTTCGCGACATCATCAATGACGCTCACATGAAGCGGTCGAAGCAGCGGTTTCGTGCAGGGTCCGATGCCTTTGGGACAAGGTCGCCCGGACGCGACGGCCGAAGTGTTGCGCTTTTGTTCTAGTCCGGGCGCACCTGGGCCGGCATATTCCGCGCATGCCCATGATACTCTGGTCCGCCATCCTGCTGATGAGTCTCGTCCCGCAGGTGGCGTCTGCGCAGCCGATGCCCGAGGTCAGGCTCGATGCCCTAGAGGAGACTTGGCACGGCTGTGTGCGAGAAGCGTTCGCGCACCAGCCCCGGACGCAGAGCCGGGCGGCATCGCAGCGCAGCGCCCTCGACGCGTGTCAGGTCCAGGAAGATGCCTTCGTCGCCGCGGCGATGACGGAGGCGGAAGCCGCCTCGCGGGAGCGGCGCGGCGGCCAGCCGGGTCGCCCCCCGGCCCTGACGGAGCGGCTGCGGGCCCGGGTCGCATCCATCGCCAGCGAGGTGATCGACCCCGTCTCGTCCTGGTTCAGCGGCCTGCGCCGGTGATCCGGCGTGATTGCCGCGCGGCGTGAAAGGCCAGGAGCGTCCCGGGGAAGCCGACGAGGCCGTAGAGTACGATCACAGGGCGCGCCCGAGATGATCGGCCCCGAAGACGATGTCGGCCAGCAGGCCAAGGAGCGGCGGGCCGGTGACCGAGGTGGTCAGGGTCACGGCGGCGATGAAAAAGCCGCTGACGCGCCCACGCAGGCTGACGGGGGTGAGCAATTGCACCCCCGTCACCGCGGGCGGTGCGGTGAAGCCGAGCACGGCCGTGAGGAGGGTGAAGGCGGCGAGCGAGAGGGGTCCGGTCGGAGGCCGTCGCCATCACGATCGCGGGCGGCAGGGCCGCGAGGAGCCCGAGGCCGAGCATCCGCGAGGTCGCTGCGCGCCGGCGCGTCCGCCCGACGCGGTCCAGGAGGAAGCCGGCCGACAGATGGCCGATCGGCCCGCCGATCAGGAGCAGGCCCCCCAGCACGACACCGCTCTCCGCCGGGCTCATGCCGTGGCTGCGCACGTAGAGGGTCGGGCCCCAGGCGGCCAGGGTCCGGCTCACCAGGACGGCACAGGCGGCAGCGGCGACGTGCGGCAGATAGGATCCGCCGGTGCCTCAGGATCCATGCCCAGGCGGGCCTCAGGCCCACTGTGGCCGCCGGTGGGGCCGTTGGCAGTTGAACGGCCGCCGCGCCGAGCATCAGCGCGAGGTTCGGCAGGCAGGCGAGGACGAACAGCGCTCGCCAGGGGGTAAGCGGTCCGAGACCGGGAAATGCCAGCCCGTCCCGCACGACGAGCCACGCCAGGGTCGCGCGCCCGGCGAGGAGGGCGAAGCTATGTCCGAAGCTGCCTCCGACCGTGAGCAGGGACACGTTTCGGGCCATGCGCCCTTGCTCGGAGCCATGGGCGATGAGCGACAGCGAGGCCGGTGCGAGGCCGGCCTGGCCCAGTCCGAGGGCGAGCCGGCAGAGGAACAGCGCCGCGAAGGAGCCGGCTAGGCCGAAGCCCAAGGTCGCCAGGGTCCAGAGGCCGATGCTGGCGAGCAGGATCGTGCGCTGATGGCCGCGGTCCGCCAGGCTGCCGAAGAGCGGCATCGTCAGCGCGTACAGGATTACGAAGGCCGAGCCGTGGAGCAGCCCGAGTTGGGCGTCGCTCAGGGCGAGATCCTGCTTCACCGGACTCGTCACCAGGGTGATGAGGAAGTGGTCGCTGGCTGCCGAGAGCTGCGCGAGGATGAGCAGCGTCAGGGGTCCGAAGCTCAGGGCGGTCCGAACGGGCGCGGTGGGCACGACGTTCCGAACGTTGACGGTCATGCGATCCGCGACGCGTCGACGTCACGTCGGACAGGGTGCGCATCAGTAGAGTTCGCTGTGCCAGTCGGCGAGGGGCCAGGACCGGCCTCCCCGCATCTGGGACTCGCTTCGCACCTGTTGGATGTGGGTCCGGAACTGCCCGGGTGGACGGCCGAAGGTCGTGCGGAAGACCCGGTTGAAGTGCTGCTCGCTGGAGAAGCGGTAGGCGTAGGCGAGGGTGGCGATCGAGCGCGTCTCGCCCCGGCGCCGCCGGGCGTTGCGCACCCGTTCGAGGCGGCGCTGCTGCACGAAGCGGGCGACGCCGCCATCCCTCAGGAACGCCCGGTAGAGCAGGCTGCGCGAGCTGCCGCGTTGCGCCGCGATGGTCTCGGCGCCGAGATCGCGGTCCCCCAGGTGCCGCTCCACGTGGACCTCGGTCTTGCGGCGGCGCGCGACGTCGTCGGGGGCATCGTGGACGGCGGCCCAGACCACGGCTTCGGTGGGCGCGGCGTGCCCGCGCAGGGCGGCGCCCAGCAGCATGCAGAGAACGTCGCTCGACCGGGATGCGACCGTGGAGTCGAGAGATTCCGAGCGCCGGGTCAAGGAAACGATGAAATCGGCCACGAGGCCGCCGACGGCTTCCGGGAGGATCGCCCCGTGGAAGCCGCGCAGGTCCGGGACCAGCGGCTCGATCAGGTCGCGCGCCACCGGGGTCGAGATCTGGCGGACGTTGTGCGCCCGGGTCTGGTGCGGCAGCGTGTTGTCGCAGACGAGGATCTCGCCCGGACGCACCCGACGCTCGCTCCCGGTGGGGCCGGCCACCATCTCGCCCTCGAGGAGGAGGTGAAGCGTGACGTGGTCGAAGCCGTCCTGTCGACCCACTGCGGAGACCGGCTGTGCTGGACCCCGTTCAGGCTGCGCTGGAACAGGATCATGCGGTCCAGCCGGTAGGCTCGGACCTGGGCGTGGAAATCCGGGCCAATCCGCGCGACGTCCGCGCCGCCGGAATACAGGTCGGAATAAGCCTCGAACGCGTATTCCGGACCGACGTGCTGCGTAGAAAAGGCAAACGACGGAAGGGACACTGCCGCCTGAGCCCGACGGGATGGAACACGGCCCATCGGATGAAGCCCAATCGACCAGCCCTGACGCCCTTTCGAATAGGGTGTTCCGGACTCGTGCGACAACTCACGGTTCCGTGACGGCTGCAGCGGGGCGAATCCTGGTGGGTGCAAATCCGACGCGGCGCTCTTCCGGATCGGCGCAGCGTCCCGCCGTGATTTGTCTGACCATGGAGCCGCGCTTCGTCGCTCGTCGGAACGTGAACAGGTCGCGCCGGTTTCGCTTGCACTCGGTCGAGACGAACCGCCAAAACAGGTCGGCGCGATCAGAGCCGTACATTCCGGGTTTATCGGGCGCGAAGCGAGGCGTGATGGCGATGGAGGCTCGGCCACGGGGACCGGCCGCTGGCGGCAACGCCTCGGTAACCGTTACGCCCTAGATCTCGCGAACCCCGCCCCTCACCTCGTTCCGCGATGCGCCCGATGACCAGAGATCAGCTTGCCGCCGAGTTGCTTCGTATCTCCAAGCTGCAACTCAGCGACATCACGCGAGCCGTCAAGAACGGCGAGAAGTCGATCGCGCTGAACGAGGTGGTCGATTTGGGTCGTCGGCTGCACCGGCTTGCGGATGCCGTGGCTGGACGTCCGGTGCCGTCGGCGGCCGCCCCCTCAGACGACAGCCTCGTCCAGGCGTGAGTGCCGCCTCGGAGTGGAGAGCCGAGCGAAACGTCGCAGCGCGGGCCCGCCTGGATCGCGCGCTGCCGGCCATCTTCCCGGCGCCCGTCCTGCGGCATGCCCTGTCGCGTCCTCTGATCCCCCCGACTCCGCGCCTCGCGGTGGAGAGCTACTGGCGCGCGCATCTCCTGCGCGCGGACCGGCTGGCGCGGGCGCTCGCGACGCGCTCCGGAACCCCTGAGAACTGGTCCTGGCGGCTCGGTACGGAGAAGGGCTCCGGCCTTGCCGCCACGTTCCGGATGCCGCCCTCGCCCTTCCGGGAACCGGCCCACGACCGCGGCAAAGGCCATTGCTGCATCTGCGGACAGCCCGTCTATCGGTTCGGCTGGCACCGGGACCTCTGGGGTTCCGGCGTCCCGAACAAGAACGCCCGCTGGCACGCGGCCTGTGTCGCCGCCTGGAAGCTATGGGTGGCGCCCAGCGATCAAGTGAAGGCGCTGAAGGCGCGGCAGCGCCACCGCTGCGCCGCCTCCGGCAAGCGCTTGTTCCGGACCGCCGAGGTCGATCACCGAGTGCCCCTCTATCGCGTCTGGCGCGAGCACCGCGACGATGCCTGGCCGACGCTCCTGGCCTTCTGGGGAACGCCGAACCTTCAGGTCGTCAACCGTGTGGTGCACGTGGAGAAGTGCGGCCTCGAAGCCGGCGAGCGGGCGTTGAGCCGGCAGGTGATGCGCCTGGGAACGGCCGGGTGCCCGGACCGCACCGAGGAGGCCGCACCGGATCCCGCGCTCCTCGACGGCTCAGCCTAACCGGCCGCGCACCGGCCTCAGAGGATCTCCTCGATCAGTCCGAGCGCCTGCGCCTCGCCGGCCTCGATGTACCAGTTCTCGGGGGCCCGTCGCAGCACCTCCTCCAAGGTCACCTGCGAGCCGTGGACGAGGTTGGCGAAGCCCTCGTTCTGGATCTCGATGGAGCATTCGATCTCGTGCAAGGCGGCCTTCAGGGAAGCGATGCAGGTCGTAAGGGGGCCGTTGAGGATCACCTTCTTGTCGAGCTTGCGCTCATGGACCATCAGCCGCGTGCCTCGAGTCAGATAGCGGTTCGACCGGGCGAAGAAGCTCATGAAAGTGGTGCCGGCCGAGTAGATCGCGGCCTTGCCGAGGAAGACGAACCGGCGATCTGGCTGGATCCCGCTCTTGAAGCGGATGTCCTCACCCATCATCCGGGCCACCTCGGGATCGCCGCCCAGGGTCGTCAACTCGACCACCACGAGGTCCCGGTCGCCGATCGCATCAAGCTGCCGGCGAAAGTCGCGGTACATATCCTGGTCGACCGTCCCCGACAGGAGAATGGCGGGCATATCGAAGGCCGAAGGCGGCAGGGTACCGGTTTTCATGGTGTCCTCCTGGCGACCGGGACGCGGCCGTCGCAGAGTGAACGCAAGTTCCCGGCCCGGGGGGGCGGTCGCGCCGCCGAGCGCAGGGCTGTTGGCGGTTTTCCGCGGCGCGCCCGATGGCCGTCGCAGTGGGACCGGACGCCGATCTACGACCCGGGCGCCGCGGCTTTGTGCATCCGAAACGGGCCAATGAGGCGCTCGTATTCCGCTTCGGCCGGCCCATAGCTGTCGCCCGCATGTGCGATGAGGCGGGGTCGGTCCAGCACGGTGATCAGCCCCGCCGTGCTCGGATCATGCCCATCCCCTCCAGCGCCTGAATCGCGAGCGTCACGCCCGAGCGCTGGGTCCCCAGCATCAGGCCGAGGAAGTCGTGGGTCAGGGCGAGTTCGTCGCTGCGGAGGCGATCCTGGGCCATGAGGAGCCAGCGCGCCAAGCGCTCCTCGATGGAGCAGACGCCGTTCGACAGGGCCGTCTGGCTCAGGGTCATGATGAAGACGTGGGCGAACTGCAGCAACACCCGCCGCAATCCCGGCAGGGCCTCGAAAGCGGAGCGCAGGCGGGATGCCTCGATCCGCAGCCAGGGTCCACCGACCCGAACCAGGATCTTGTGGGGCATGCGCTCCGAGCCGAGGAAGCTCGCGGTGCTGATCATCGCCTCGTAGCCGAAGCACCCCACTTCCAGCCGGCGCGTCCCGTTGGCGGTGGTCAGGTTGGAGGAGAGGTCACCTTCCGGGAAATAGGCGAACTCTGCGCGATCGCCTGCCTCGACGAGGCGTTCGCCCTTCCGGACCTCGATCCGGTTGAACTCCGGGACCAGTTGCGCCCGTTCGGCTTCGGGCAGGGAACGGAGCAGGAGATTTCCGGGGCTGCCGATGCTCATCCCGTCAGGATTCCATGCCCGACGGGCCAGCCCGATCCAGGCGCGCCGTTGCAAGCAGCGGAAGGCGCCGTTGCCGCCTCGATCCGGTCACCCTCACCGCCCGCACCTGTCAGTAGGGCGTGCCGTAATAGGGACGCCGGCTCGGGCGATAGCGCTCGCGCACCGGCCGATCGTAGCGGCCCTCGTAGGCACCGAGATAGGGATCGAGGGCGGGGTCGCGATAATTGCCGTTGTTCACACCGGCCGAGCGGTCGTTTCCGCTCAAGGCAGCGTAGGGTGACAGACCGTCGCCGCCGCTGCTGCCGCCGCCACGAGCCAGAGCGCCGCCGCACAGGCCCAGTACGACGGTCGCGGCGAGCGTGGTGCGAAGGATGGATCTCGACATCACCGGGTCATTCGACATGATAGCCTCCTGTCTCGTTGAGAACGGCGCTTCTGCGCGAAAGTTCGGATCGTGTCTGCGGTGCGCAATCAGCGCTCGGCCCGCAGGCTCTTGAGGAAGCGGCGCGCCACCTCTCGAACGGCCTCGTCGTCCCGGGAATCGTCGTCGGCCTTGTCCCAGAGGTGGCCGACGCTGGCCTCCAGGGTGTCGAGCAGGTCCGGATGTTCCTGGGCCAGGAAGCGGATCGTCCCGAACAGGAGGTGCTCGGTCGCGAGTTCGCGGTGGCGCGCATCCGCGATTCGGGCGGCGGCGGAGGAGGAATCGGTTGCGGCGTTCGTCATGTCGACACAACGAACGGCCCCGACGCCGGTTCAGGGGCTCGGACAGGCTTCGCAAGGTTTCTTGTCGTCGGCGGGATGGTCGCATCCGTGTGACCTGAAGATCCGGCGGCGTTCTCGCATCCGGATGCTTCCGTTCCGCGGCGCATTCGGCCAGAACGTCCGGCCTATGTCAGGCCCCGAGCCGGTTCGAATTTGCCCGGAGCCTCAGTGGACGCACGGATGGCACGGATATCCCTCTCCTCACACAGACCCGGCAGCCCGCGCCTCGACGCCGACCTTCTCGCCGGGATCGGACTCGCCTTCGTAGCGGGCTTCGTCGATGCGGCGGCGTTCATCGCCCTGGCCGGCCTGTTCACCGCACACGTGACCGGCAACTTCGTCCTGCTGGGCGCAGAACTCGTCTCGACCTCGACCGGCGTGGTCGCCAAGCTGCTCGCGCTGCCGGCCTTCGTGGCCGCGGTCGCGGCGACCCGTCTCATCGCCCTGGCCCTGGAGCGCCGGGGCATGGCGCCCCTGCGCTGGCTCCTCGGGCTCGAGATCGCACTGCTCGCCGCCTTCTGGGCCGCCGGTCTCGCCCTCTCGCCGCTGGGCTCGCCTGACGGCGCGGCGGCCGTGACTGTCGGCATGCTCGGCGTCGGCGCGATGGGGGTCCAGAACGCCATCGGCCGGCTCGGCCTCGCGCATCTGGCGGCCACCACGGTGATGACGGTCAACGTCACCCAGGCCGTCATCGACCTCGTTGACTGGGCGCGGGGCGCCGTGCCGCCCGATGACCCGGCGAAGGGGCGGATGCGCCGGATGCTGCCGGCGGTGCTGGCCTTCGCAATCGGCGCCCTTGCGGGCGCTTTCGGCGTCGCCGCATTCTCGTTCGGCTGCCTCGTCGTACCCATCGCGGCGCTGGCGGGCCTCGTGCTCCTCCGCAGCGACTGAGCCGCGGCGTCAGGGGCGGCAGGCCAGCAGGCCGTAGGCGGTCACGCGCTGCCAGGTCAGGCCGTCAACGCTGGCCATCGGTGTCACGAGCGGGTCGGCGAGCGGATACACGCGCGCCCCGGCCGGCGCCGGCCGTCCCTCGCCGAGAGGCGCCACGATCCAGACGGGCGCGTCCGGGGCCGTGCACAGGGTCGCGACGCCGCCGGCCGGCAGATCGTCGGCCCGAAGCGGGACCGGTGGGGCGAACGGCGTGCGCTGCGCTTCGGTGGCGAGGCCGAGGGCGATCAGCCGGGCGATCCGCTCGGACCACAGCATCGCCAAGGGACGCGAGAACACGATGCTGGCCCCCTGCAGGTTGGTGATCCAGCTCGGGCGGCCGAGCGCCAGCCACGTCTCGGCCCGGCCGTCGAGCCAGAGCACCTCGCCCGGCCGGCTCGCGATGGCGGCAACGAGACCGGGCAGAAGGGTGCGGTCCTCGATCCGCCGGAAGGCCGGGGAGCGCTGGTCCCAGAAGCCGACGAGGGCCAGGACGAGCACCAGGGCCAGGACCGGGATCGCGGCCCGGATCCGCCCGGCGGCGATCCAGGCGAGGCCGGCGGTGAAGGCGAGCGGCGGAACGATCGGAAAGTTCCGGATCAGGCCGAGACCCGGATGGGCGCCCTCCGTCAGGTCGCCGAGGAGGGACGCGAAGGCGAGCGTCTCGATGACGAGGCGGCTGGCGACGAGCAGGCCGACCACGCTCAGGGTCGCCACCAACAGGGCGCGCGAGGGTGCCCGCCGAGCCCGGCGGACCGCTGTGTGGATCCCGACGGCGAGGAGGCCGGCAGCGCCCCCGATGAGGAGGTCGGTGGCGTAGACCCAGGCCAGTCCCAGGAGGGCGAGAGTGATCCGGTCCCCCGCCGGTCCGCGCGAGAGGATCGCGACGCAGAGGCCGAAGGCGGCAGCCCCCAAGACGGAGGTGACCCAGAGGAAGCGCCAGGGCTGGACCTGGATCACGAGAAGCGACGACCACTGCTCCTCGAACACGGCGGTGGCGGCGACGCCGCAGGCCCCCGCGAGGAGTGCGGCCAGCAGAACCCGCCGTGCCCGGGTCGGCACCAGGGTCGCGGCGACGAGGATCGACGCGGCCTGGACGGCGGGCGGCCCCCAGGCCTGGCTCGGCCAGAGCATGGGGAAGAGGTCGGCGCAGCGCTGGCGCAGGATGCCCAGGAACTCAGGGTCGACGGGCTGCAGCAGGCGCGCGAACAGCGGCACCCCGAGGCGGGCGGCGACCAGGACCGCGGCGAGCGTCGGGACCAGGACCAGCAGCCAGCGCCGATTCTCGGCCACCAGCGCGATGACCAGCACGGCCAGGCCCGCCAGACCCATGATCGGATGGATGAGCCCGCCGATCCCCACGAACGCCGCCGCCAGGGCGCGACGGCCCGAGAGGCTCGCCGCGAGGCCGGCGAGCACCGCCGCTTCCGCCAGGGTCCGCGGCGTCGCCATGGCCTCGCCGATCCGGAAGACGCCGGGCTGGCCATACGAGGCCGGCAGGACCGCCAGGGCGACGAGGACGATCCAGCGCCGCCGGCCGCCTCCGAGGGTGCCAGCGAGGACGGAGGCGGCGCAGAACCAGGCGATCAACCCGACGAGGCTGACGGAAAGGGCCGCCGGACCGGGGCCGAGCGCCGCCACCAATCCCCGCAGGACGAGCGGGAACAGGCTGAAGCGCGACTGCCCGTCATGCGTGAACATGAGGTCGCGTCCGACCCCGTCGGGGTCGAGATCGGCGAGGGCCCGCCCGACATAGATGCGGGCATCACCGTCGATTCCCTCGTAGGGATGCAGCAGCAGATAGAGACCCGCCGCGCCGAGGATGGGCCAGGCGGAGCGGGACAGACTCGAGCGCCAGCGCGGGATGGCGCCTCCGGCCCCGGGGCCGCGCTCGGGAACGGCCACGGTCCGGTCGGAGGTCACCGCCGTCGCCATCGCGATCAGGCCGCCCGGCGCGGCACCAGGCGCTCGCTGGACAGCGCGTCCTGCGCGCCGGAGACACCCGCCTCGGTGTATTCCGCGTCCTCGTTCACGCACCACGGATCGTAGCGGCGCTCTCCGGCGAGGATGTTCTCCACCGTGAGCATGGCGGTCATCATCGCGTGGTCCTGGTTGTTGTACTTGTGCATGCCGTTGCGCCCGACGAGGTGCAGGCTCGGATAGGCGTGTTCGAGGTCCCGCCGGATGGTGGCGACGTGTGCCTTGTAGTCCTCGTCATAGACCGGATAGGCCTTGGGCTGGCGCACGACGCAGGCATCGACCACGTCCTCGGAGCGGATCAGCCCGATCTGGCCGATCTCGCGCTTGGCGAGGGCGATGAGGTCGGCGTCGCTCCGCGTCCAGAGACCGTCGCCCTCGAAGCAGAAATACTCCAGGCCCAGGCAGGTATGCGCCGCATCGGGCACCATCTCGGGCGACCAGGAGCGGAAGTTCTGCACGCGCCCGACCTGCACCGACGGATCGTGGATGTAGATCCAGTTGTCAGGGAAGTTGCGGTCCGAGCGGGCGATCAGCGCCACGGTGAGGAAGTCGCGGTACTGCAGGGAGCGGGCCTGGAAGGTGCTGATCGGAGCGGGCGAAATCGCCCCGACGAGTTCGCGCAGAGGCGCGGAGGAGATGACGTTGCGCGCCGTGAAGGTCTCGCGGGTGCCGTCCGCACTCCGGGCCGTAACGGTCCAGAGCCCAGTCCGGGCCTCGAAGTGCAGGCCGTCGACGCCCCGGTCGAGGCGCAGCGTCCCGCCCCGGGCCACCACCTTCGCGGCAGCCGCCTCCCACATCATGCCCGGTCCCTTGCGGGGATAGCGGAAGGATTCGATCAGCGTCTTGATCACGGGCTCGCCGGCGCGCGGTGCCTTGCGCAGGCCGAGGGAGCGCACCAGCGCGTCGCGGATCGCGGCCCCGAGATCGAGGCCGTTGATGCGCTGGGCTGCCCAGTCCGCCGAGATGGCATCGCAGGACATGCCCCAGACCTTCTCCGTGTAGGTCTTGAAGAAGATCGAGAACAGGCGCTCGCCGAAGCGGTTGCGGACCCATTCGTGGAAGCTCTTCGGCTCCGCGATGGGACGGGCGCGGGCGTACAGGTAGGAAGCGACGCAGGCGGTGCTTTCCAAGATCCCGAGGTTGCGCAGCGCCTCGAAGGCCTTCAGCGGATAGGCGTAGTACTTGCCCTTGTAGAAGATCCGCGACAGGCGCGGCCGCTCGATGAAGTCGTCCGGAAGAAGTTCGTCCCAGAGATCGACCACGGCCTTCGACTTCGAGAAGAAGCGATGGCCCCCGATGTCGAACAGGTAACCGTTATGCGCCACCGTGCGGCTGATGCCACCGACCTGGACCGGATCCTTCTCCAGGACGGTCACCGAGCGCCCGGCCTTCGCCAGTAGATAGGCGGCGGTCAGGCCGGCGGGTCCCGCCCCGATCACGAGCGTTTCCGAGTGGTGGCTCATCGGGCAGGACCGTCAAGTTAACCGAAGGACGAAACGTGCCCGGAGTAACGCTGGATTGGTTAAGGAAGCCCTCTTGGCGAGGCCGGACTGCTTCGCTGCGGCATCCGGATCGCGTCCTGAACCGCATCGGCCGCCTCGGGCGCTACGGCGGACCTCCCGTCTGGCGGCCGGACTTCCCATATCGGTTCTGTCCTCCCGCCGTCCGGAAATGCCTTGCTCAAGATCGCTGCCCTCGCCTTCGTCCTGGTCTATCTCGCGCCCATCGCGCTCTCAGCCGCCCTCTACGCCAGCCAGACCCGCGGGGATTGGCGCTCCGCCGACCGTTCGAGCACCGGTCTGTTGCCCCCGGCCGCGAACCATCCGGAGGCGATCGTCCGGATCTTCTCGGCTCGGACGGTCAGTTGGCGCGGCATCATCGCCACCCATAGCTGGATCGTCGTCAAGGATGCCGGTGCTTCCGCCTACCAGCGCTTCGACTACACGGCCTGGGGCCAGCCGATCTGGATCGATCGCTTCGTGCCCGACGGACGCTGGTTCGGAAGCGCGCCCGAGACCGTGGTGGCGGCCGACGGGCCAGCCGCGGAGGCGATGATCCCGCGCATCCGGGCGGCGATTCGGACCTACCGCTACGCGCAACCCGGCGACTACACGGTCTGGCCAGGCCCGAACTCCAACACCTTCGTGGCTGCCGTGATGAGCGCAGTGCCGGAGATGTCGGCAAGCCTGCCCGCTACCGCGATCGGCAAGGACTTCCCCTATGACGGCCGCTGGGTCGGCCTGACGCCGTCGCGGACCGGGTTCCGCGTGAACCTCGGCGGCTATCTCGGGCTGACCGTGGGCTGGATCGAAGGCCTGGAGGTGAACCTCCTCGGTGCCGTCGCGGGCCTCGACATCCGTCGTCCGGCTCTCAAGCTTCCCGCCATCGGCCGCGTCGGGTGGTGAGGTGCGGTCGTCGCGCTTTCGAACGGACGAGGCTAATCCCGCCAGACCGGCGCATGCACGCTCAACTCCAGGAAGAGAGCCAAGCAGCCGATATAGATGTTGACGTAAGCAAGCATAGCGGCGACTTGGACTTCCTTATCCGCGCGCTGACGGCCCGGCTACGCAATATGATGCATTTCTGGCACCCATTGCGCAAGAATCAAAGGGCAACCCTGGGCAGGATCTTTCATTGTTCTGGTGACAACAAACCTGGGCTGTCATGGCGACGGGTCAGGTGGGGCGCGAGCGCCACATTCCTGTATCGATGGTCAGGCCTTGGACGATCCCGGCCGCTCAGGGGGCGAGGCTTGCCATCAAACTGAACGCCGCGCAGGTCGACGATCGACCCGCGAGTTTCGATCACGGAACGCTTTCGGAGTCCTTCCAGGTCAGTGAAGCCACCACGAGGAAATCACCGGGATACTTCAGATTTTGCATCAGCATTCATGCCGCGCGGTTTCTGGACTCGGAAATACGCGATGATTTTCTTTTCCACGACCAGATGAACGAGAATTCCGACCGCGCAGGCAATGGCAATCATGCACGGCCAGAGACTCGCCTCCAGCGACAACAGATTTGCCCTCTTCAGGATTGACCGGATCAAGCTGAAGGTCAGGGTATGGGTCAGATAGAGACTGTAGGATGCGTCTCCGATGACGTGCATGGCTCTCAGCACCAGCGACGACGGACTGATGTTAGGGGCAACCGCAGCCGCTAGGATGATGGCTCCCGACAAGACAAGTTCGAGGAACTCGAACCAGCTCTCTTTGATCTGGAACACGATGATCGCGATGCCGATCGCCAGAGCCGCAAGGGCCAGGCCTGCCCCAAGGAGGCTATGCCGCGATCGATCGACGAACGAAGATTGTGTGACAATGCCGATGACGATTCCCAAAGCAAACAGCAGGAAAATCGAACTGCCATGCCAGGCCACGCTTCTGAATGTCGTCAGATACCCGACAAAGGTCAGGAAGACCAGTATCGACAGTATCAGAGCGAAGCCTGATCTACGATGGAGCGACAGAGACAAGGCAAAGATATAGTAGAAAACCATCTCCCAGACGAGCGACCAGCCTACCCCATGGATAGGCTCGATCAAACCGCTGGGGGAAAAGACCGGCAGCAGGAGATAGGAGCCTGTCGCCCAAACGATGTCCTTCTGTCGGCTATCGATAAGGATCTTGATCGACAAAGCTATCCAATACAGAGGGAAGACCCGCTGGACTCGCCGCAGCAAAAATTCGCGCGGTGCATCCTCTGTCGCGAAGGAATCCCAGGCGGTAACGGTCATGATGAAGCCGCTGATCACGAAAAAAATCCCGACGCCCAACGCACCAAGCGCAGAATATCTCTCGTCGAGAGCATGGGAGAAAACGACTAGGAGAGCCGCAAATCCTCTCATATACTGTATGTTATCAATTATTTTTGGATTTCCACGGGCGCGTTTCATTGCTCTACATGCCTGTCATATCCAAAAATAAGACCACGCTCAAGAATTTCGATATACGAATACCCGATCCAAACCTGCCTTCCTTAGAGATATCGCTTGGAATATCTGCCGCGCCCACAGACTGGCGCCGGCCGGAAGGCCGACCGTCTTCGACCTCGCATCCGATCGAGTGTTCATCGGAATACACCTGAAGATACGACGCGACCTGAAATACTTCCTTCTTCTACAGTCGCTTTCAAAGCCTCAAGCGACTACCGGACCCAATCAATTCCGTGCCATTCGGACAGCCGATTTACTCCAATGACTCACATGTTTTTATAGCGCAATAGAAATCTCTGCTGAGAGGTTGCTCCGAATACGCAGGAGTCTCAAATTTCTATTGTCACTGGACGGCAATTTTCTCGCCAACAACGATGATTATCTATACAAAAATACAAACTAAAGGTTCGATCGAACGGAAGCACATCTTTGGAGCAGGGAACAAAGGAAGATTTTTACTGGTGAATTTAAATTCATAAATTCCTATCCAAGACGACTATATGAATAGCAAAATTTCGCGAAATTAAGTCATTGTAATGAATAGGAATTATAGATTGACGTGAAATTTTACCCAAATAAGTATTTAGATTTGTTATTTACAATTGTGATTCAATTATTTCTCTCGCGAGCAGAAGATTCGGTGACGGGATCACGGGAGAACCAGACCCGCGCCGTACCGCTTGCTTTCAGGCGGTGCCCTGATTTCCCCCTTCGGTGGAACTCACGCGATGTCAGCCGGCTGATCGGCTTGGATACAGATCGGAAAAGCTCCTCCAGCAACGATCGTCGCGCGCCACTGGTCTTTTGCGTGTATTGCCGACGGGCTTGAAGGCTGATCCATATCCTAAACGGGTACGTCTAATCCGGCGCCGAGCGGAACGTCACGAGTCTACGATCGGTCGTGCGAAAGGTCGGACAACCATCCGCTTACCCTTGCCACAAAGACGAAACTGGCAGTCGATCACTCAAGGTCGTATTGGTGGCTTGGTCGTATTGGTGGTTTGGCGCTCTGCCTACCCCTCCCGTCCTCCCACACGACGCGGACCGAGGCGACGCTCCAGTCGTGACAGGACGGCCTCCGGACCTTCCAGCGCTGGCGACAGCGCCCGAGATCAAGGATCGTGAATGATGGCAATGATGGGCAGAACCATCCTCGTGGCCGGTCCCATGGCCGTCCTGCTCGCATTTCGCCCTGGGCCGGCGCAGTCCGGCAGCACCGTCACCGTCACGGACGCCCTGGGCCTCGCCGAGGTCTATCCCGTCGGAACGACCATTCTGATTCCGGCCGGCACCGTCATCAACGGTCCGGTGGTCATGCGAGCCGTCGGCTCGGCCGACGAACCCATCGTCGTGCGGCCGTCCGGAAAGGGGCCGCCGCCCCGCATCACCGGCGCCGCCGCAGCTTACGCCGACGCCCTGACGGTCGGGTCGCACACGGTCATCGACGGGCTGCTCATCACCGACACGAACCGGTACGGTGTGGCGGCACCCAAGGACACCGTCGGCGTGACCGTGCAGAACAGCGAGATCACCCGCGTCGGCATCGGCGTCGGACTGCTCGGCAGCCAGGGGCGCGTGCTCAACAACGTCATCCACGATCTCACGATGGTGAAAGTGACGCCGAAATCAGTCCAGCCCGACGACGATTACGGCGCCAACGGGGTCTTGGTGGCAGGAACCGGACACGAGGTCGCCCACAACCGGTTCTTCCGCAACGCGGCGCCGAGTGACGATTACGGCGAGGACGGAGGCTGCATCGAATTGTTCGGATCCGTCTCGGAACTCCGAATTCATCACAACTGGTGCGCGGACAGCGTCGGCTTCATGGAATTGGGCGGACGGAAGGGGGACGTCATCCAGAACGTCGACATCGCCTTCAATGTCGCGCTCAACCTGCGCGACAAGCCCTTCCTCAATCCGCACAACGGCGGGGGTCAGTTCGCCGTCGGCTTCAACCGAGTGTCCGTCCGGCGCAATACCATCGTGGCGACCGCAGCGGGCTCGCAGGCGATGGGCATCTTCTATCTCGACGCGGATCCGGCGCCGGATGCCTTCAGCATCGCGGACAACATCGTCAGCCTGAACTCGGGCGACAGCGTGTTCAAGCGCGAAGGTGGCTACCACACCGGCAACGTCTTCCACTTGCAGGACAAGGCCACCCACCTGTTCAACAACTGGTCCATGACCCTCGGCCCCGGCGAGAGCTACGCCGATCCCCGGTTCGCTGATCCAGGCTCGGAGAAATTCGAGCTGACGCCCGGAAGCCCAGCTGCCGGCAAGGGCGCGTACTGAGGGCGTTCGACACGCGGAAGCCGGATTTTTCCCGTGGAGATGCGTCTGGCGCCCTCCGGCCGGCCGTGCGGCGGGATCCTTCGCAGGTCGGACCTCGCGCTCCAGGACTCGGCAGGACTTGGGATGGTGTGGGATCAGCGATCACCGAAGCGGTGACCGTTCCAGCGGATGAATCCCCGGTGCCCGCCATGCGCAGACATGTGCACCTTCGGGATCCGGCCATTACCCACGCTTATGCCAGCGCCGAGCATCTCGTGAACCTTTTGTAACAGGGGGCCCCGCCGCAGGTAGAAGTTCGCCGAGCAGACTGAATACCGCAATAGAGGCTTCGCGTTGACTGGCCAGAGCAACGGATCGCATCATGAGCGATGATCAGGTCGGGGAGTCCGTCTCCGTCGAGATCGCGCTCGATGGCGCCGGAAGCATCCATCGTCCCCTGATGGCTCTCGCAGCCCTCTGCAATCGCCTGCTTCACGAGATAGGCCTCCGCTCTGGATCGCGCCCTGGCCGGAGACACAGCGATGATGGCGAGTAGAGACGCCACGAAGAGGGCTGCCCGCATCACGCGCCACATTCCTTCTTGCCGAATTCGTCTACAGACAATGATCGGAAGGCGCTTGAATCACAATATCTTGCAGGAGGTGGCCAGCGACACCTCTCTGACAGGCGTATCCCACAGCGTCCGGCCCGGAGCCGGCGCGAGGATCCGCTTGAGAGAACTGACGCCGCCTCGTTGACCCTGCAGTCCACCTCGGGCCTCGGGTCCCCCCTGCAGAGCGTCGCCTGTTCACGAGGCCGAGCCCCGGGGACGAAAGGCGACGCGAGGTCAGCACGATGGTGCGGCCCGATGGCCCGACCGGCCGCGCGAAAACGAAAAGCCTTGGCCGTGTCTCAGCCCGGACAAAGGCTTAAAGTGTGGTGGCGTCCCCGGCAGGTCTCGAACCTGCGACCCCAGGTTTCATCCCACTTCGGCTTCCGCCGCCGCGCTCCCGAAGGAGGGCGCGTTCGTGGTCTGGACTATCCCTCCACCATAGGCCCCGTCACCGAGGCCCTTAGGTGCCGCCCGTCTAGTCTCTACACCGTCCCGGTGCCCGCAGAAGCGGGGGGCCGGGCTTGGCTCGGGATTGGCTGCGCGCGCCAGAAGCGAACGTTGAGCGTTCCCCGAATTTGAGCGGATCCGCCACGTGGTTTCCCCTCGCGACGCCCAATTGTGACCTAGGAAACCTGTGCTCTGTCCAGCTGAGCTACGGAGACTCACCGAGGGCGTTCCTAGCATCATCGCCCGAAGCCGCCAACCGGGCGCGCACATTCCGAAGTGCCGGTCCGCAGCGCCAGCCCCTCGCGGTTTCGTTCGCCCGTGTCCGGGGCTCTGCTGTGGCCATCTTGCCGCAATGCGACGTGAACCGACCTTCGATCCCGTCCCCTTCCTTGTCTCGATCCCGTGCGGGACGACAATGGCGAGGGATTCGCAGCATCGGTCGGGGACCTGGATTCGTGACGATCGCACGGCGACGATCGCCCTTCATCGGAGGAGCCTGGCTCCTCGGCATCGTCCTGGGCGTCTGCGCGGGACTGCCCGGGCCGGCCGGCGCGGCCGCGCCCGATTGCTTGGCGGCGCCGGCGCGGGAGGACCGTCTCGCCGGCCTCGGTCCGCGGGGCGAGTTGATGATGGCCTCGGGCGCCAGGGCGGTGCTCGACGGCGTCCGCTGGTCGGATGCCCCCGAGATCGCGGCCGAGGCCCATGCATGGCTCCTCGCCCGAAGCGGACGCCCCCTGACCCTGGTCACCCGGGGCGAGATCGATCGGTGGGGCCGGTCCCACGTCGATGTGGTGGAGATCGAGCCCGCGGCGGAGGG
The DNA here is from genome assembly GCF_979253015.1 of Methylobacterium sp. AC433. Lineage (NCBI taxonomy): Bacteria > Pseudomonadati > Pseudomonadota > Alphaproteobacteria > Hyphomicrobiales > Methylobacteriaceae > Methylobacterium > Methylobacterium sp. AC433. The sequence goes on from NZ_CEEDBN010000008.1 coordinate 127,672, forward strand.
GGCGCCCGACCTCGCGGCAGGGCTGGTGGCGCTCGGCCTCGTCGCGGTCGATGCGGGAGAACGGGACACCTTGTGCCGGCCGGCCCTCCTGGCGGTCGAGGCCGGAGCGCGACGGAGTGGCAGCGGCCTCTGGCGCCGGGCCGGCCCGGACGTCCGGGACGGGGCTGCCCTGCGGAACAGTCTCGGCCGCTTCGTCGTGGCCCAGGGTCCCGTGCTGTGGGTCGGGGAGCGCCCGCGCCGCACCTATCTCGACTTCGCGCGCCGGGGCGAGGACGGGCTCACGGTGACCGTGTCGAAACGCACTTGGCGCGCCTTGCAGGAACGTGGTTTGAGTGCGGCCTCCCTGCGCGGGCGGCAGGTCCGGGTTCGGGGGGTGCTGGAGGCTTGGCGCGGCCCGACCCTCGACATCGCGAGTGCCGACATGATCGAAGTACTGGACGGGGAGCAGGCGCAGCGGCGCTGAACGCCATGGGTTCGATCCTCCGCCTCACGATGCGCGCGACGGCCACCCCTTCGCCTGCTGGCCGGCCCCGGCTCGGCGTTCACGCCGCCGCCTGGCCGCTCCTCGGCCTGCTCCTCTCGGGCTGCATCGGCGACCAGACTGGCGCGGTCGTGCAGAAGGCGGCGCTGGCCGTGCCCCGCGAGGCTCCCCGCACCACGGGACGCGAGCGGACCGCCTCCGATGCCGACCACGCCAAGCTGGTGGCCTCCTTCGGCGGGGAGTACCGGTCCCCGGCCACGCTCCGGCTCGTCAGCGACGTGACCGACCGCCTCGTCAAGGCGACGGAGCGGCCGGAGGAGACCTATGCCGTCACCCTGCTCGACTCGCCCGTGATCAATGCCTTCGCGCTGCCGAGCGGCCGGCTCTACGTCACCCGGGGCCTGCTGGCGCTGGCAAGCGACACCTCCGAGGTCGCTGCGGTCCTCGCCCACGAGATCGCCCACGTCACCCTGCGCCACGCCACGGCGCGCACCGAGCTGGCGCTGCGCTCGCAGCTGGTGAGCAAGGTCGTGGCCGACGTGCTCAATGACCCCGTGACAGGCGCTCAGCTCCAGAGCCAGTCGAAATTCGCCCTGGCGCGGTTCTCGCGCGACCAGGAACTCGAGGCCGATAGCGTCGGCGTGCGCACCCTGGCGCGGGCCGGCTACGATCCCTTCGGCGCCGGGCGCTTCCTCACGGCGCTCAACCGGACGACGGCCCTGAAGACCGGCACCGGTATGGCCGGTGAGCCCGACATGCTGGCGACCCATCCGGGCACCACCGAGCGCATCACCCTGGTGACCCGCGCCGCCCGCCTCATCGGTGCGCCGGGCCTGGGTGTCGATGAGCGCGCGCGCTACCTCGCGGCCATCGACGGCATCGCCTACGGGGACAATCCGGGCGATGGCGTCGTGCGCGGGCGCAAGTTCCTCCATCCCGCCCTCGGCATCGCCTTCGAGGTGCCGGAGGGCTTTTCCATCGAGAACACCCGTAACGCGGTCCTCGGCACAACCGGAGAGGGCAGCCGGCGCCTGCTCTTCGACCAGGTCGAGAGCAATCCGGGCCAGGGCCTCGACGAGGTGCTGAAGGCGACCTGGAACGACGTCGTCGAACCCGGCTCCCTGGAGAACCGGATGGTCGCCGGCTACCCGGCGGCCACGGCCCTGTCCCGCGGCAAGGACTGGACCTTCCGCCTCACCGTGATCCGGGTCGGCGAGACCACCTTCCGGATGATCATGGCGGCCAAGGGTGGCACCGATCCGGACGGCGCCTTCCGACGCTGGACCGAGAGCCTGTCCGCGATCGATCCGGCCGAGGCCCGGACCCTGCGGCCCCTGCGCCTCGTCGTGGTGACGGCCGGCGCCGGCGAGACCGTCGAGACCCTGGCGCAGCGCATGGTCGTTCCCGACAAGCCGGTGGAGCGCTTCCTCGTGCTGAACGGCCTGGAGCGCGGCGCCATCCTGCGGACGGGCCAGACCTACAAGGTCGTGGTGGAATAGCCCTGCCGGGGACCGGACGATCCTGCCGTCCGGACCACGATCGTCGGCGAAATCCGGACCTTCCCGGCCCGATCTTTCCGGGAAGCGGAAATGTCGTTCGACTCCGCGAGTCCGCAGACGATCGCGCACGTATGCCCTTTGGAAGTCCTAGAACCGGGCACGCGTCAGCTGGCGAGGCAGAGGGATCATCGGACCTTCGCTGGGTTGCGGCGCCATCCCGTCCATCGATGTTCCCGAAAACCGGCCATCGCGGCGCCATGATCGCGCAATCTCAGCGTGCGCGGCTACACTATATCGACGTCCATCACAGAGTTGGACCGAAAAAGCTCACAGTCGACGCGCGCTTTTGCCGAAGACGACGGTCGGACTTCAGGCTATAGGTGTCCCTGCATCGCTCCCGTCGCGCAAAACTTGTCCGAAGCGACGGACCCCATGACCCTTCGAGACCCGCCATGCTCGAGATCCTGAACGGCTTCCTCGACCGCACCAGCCTGGCGCCCCACGGGATCTGCCTGCTCTGGCGGCCGGAGCTGATCTGGACCCATGTGGTTTCGGACGCGATCATCGCCCTCGCCTACTTCACCATCCCGATCGCCCTCGGCGTCTTCGTGACCCGGCGGCGTGACCTCGCCTTCGGGTGGATGTTCTGGGCCTTCGCCCTGTTCATTCTCGCCTGCGGCACCACCCACGTCTTCGAGATCTGGACCCTGTGGGTTCCGGACTACGCGGCCGAGGCGGCGGTCAAGGCGGTCACGGCCGCAGCCTCGATCGTGACCGCGATCCTGCTCTGGGTTCTGCTGCCCGGGGCCCTGGCCCTGCCCTCGCCCGCGCAGCTGCGCACCGCGAACGCCGAGCTGCTGGCCCGCGTGCGCGAGCGCGACGAGGCGCTCGCCGCCCTGCACGAGGCCTATGCCGAGCGCGACAGGGCGGAGGAGATGCTGCGCCAGAGCCAGAAGATGGACGCCATCGGGTCCCTCACTGGAGGCGTCGCCCACGACTTCAACAACCTGCTCGGCGTCGTCATCAGCAACCTCGACCGGATCGAGCGTTTCCTGCCCGCCGAGAGCGGCGCGCGGCGCTCCCTGCGCGGAGCCCTGACGGGAGCGGAGCGGGCGGCGGCCCTGGTCCAGAAGATGCTCGCCTTCGCCCGGCGTCAGCCGCTGCAGCCGGCGCGGGTCGACCCCAACCGTCTGATCCGCGATCTGGCGGAACTCCTACGCGGGGCCCTCGGTACGGTGGAGCCCCCCGAGATGGTCCTCTCCGCCCAGGTCTGGCCGGTCTGCGTCGATGCCAATCAGTTGGAGAACGCCCTCCTGAACCTCGCGGTGAATGCCCGCGACGCGATCCAGGAAGGTGGCCACGCGGTGATCCGCACCCGCAACGTCCCGGCCGCCGAGGCCGGGATGATCCCCGCCCTGCAGGGTGTCGACCACGTCGCCATCGCGGTCGAGGATAGCGGCCGGGGCATGGCCCCGGAGATCCTCGCCCGGGCCTTCGAGCCGTTCTTCACCACCAAGGCGGTGGGCGAGGGTACCGGCCTCGGTCTGAGTCAGGTCTTCGGATTTGCCAAACAGTCTGACGGACACGTGGAGATCAACAGCGAACCCGGGCGAGGCACGACAGTATGGATCTACTTGCCACGTGACCGAACCGAGCTATCGTCTTTTCATTCGGGCGGAGAGGTGACTCGAACCGGTCGCGCGCCACGCCTCGGCTACGCCTGACGGAACGCCACGACGATGAGCGGATCTCCCAAATCACGGATCCTGATGGTGGAAGACGAGTCTCTGCTGCTCGAAGTCATAACCGCCGATCTGGAGGATGCCGGCTTCGTGGTCTTCCAGGCCGCCACCGCCGAGATCGCCATCAAGATCCTGAAGGCCGAGGCCTCCGTCGACATCCTGTTCACCGACATCCGTCTGCCCGGTCTCATGGACGGATGGCAGCTCGCAGAGGCCGCGCGGACCCTGCGCCCCAACCTGCCGGTCATCTACGCCACGGGTTTCTCGCAGACGCCGCCTCGCCTGATCGAGGGCAGCGTGTTCTTCACCAAGCCATACCGAGCGGCGACGATCATCAAGGCGATCGAGTCCTTCGAGGCCAGGCCGACCGCGTGAGCCGACCGCCCGGCCCGACGCGCCGTGCGGTCGCAGCGACAGGACTTGCGGGCGCCGCTGCGCTGGCCGCCGCCGGCGCGCGCGCGGCGGGGACGTCTGACGGGTCGCCGTCGTCGGGCCGGCCGCTGCGCATCGCGATGCTGCTCTACCCGGGCATGACCGCGCTGGACCTCGTCGGCCCGCAGGCTCTCCTCTCCGGGGTCGCCGGAGGCGGCCTGCACCTCGTGGCGCGGGCGGCTGGGCCGGTCCTCTCGGATACCGGCCTGGCGGTTGTCGCCGACGACAGCTTCGAGACCTGCCCGCGCGACCTGGACGTGCTGTTCGTGCCGGGGGGCGACGGCACGCCCGCACAGATGCGCGATTCCGGCACCCTCGCTTTCCTGCGGGACCGGGCGGAGCGGGCCGGCTGGATCACCAGCGTCTGCACCGGCTCCCTGATCCTCGGAGCGGCCGGTCTGCTGCAGGGCTACCGCGCCACCTCGCACTGGTGCGTGCGTGACCGCGTGCTGCCGCGCCTCGGTGCCATTCCGGTGGATGAACGCGTCGTCTTCGACCGCAACCGCGTTACGGCGGCGGGCATCTCGGCGGGGCTCGATTTCGCCCTGGCGCTCTCGGCACGCCTCGCCGGGTCCGAGGCGGCCCGCACGAGCCAGCTCGTGGCCGAATATGCCCCGTCACCCCCCTTCGAGGCCGGAACGCCGGGCACGGCCGGCCCGGCCACCACCGCACGGGCGCGGGCGATACTCCGCCCGCTGATCGAGGGCGCCGACGCAGCGGCGGCCGAGGCGGCGATCACGCGTCCGTGACGGGGGCGCGGCCCGAAACCTGCTGGTGTCGTCATTCACCGTTTGCCACTGCATCGAGCAAACCCCAAGATCGCGCCTCGCTCAGATGACACCCTTGCCATCGTCTTCCGGGACCGCGCGCAACACCGGGCGGCCCAGCCGCTCCAGACCAGGATAGGATCAACCCATGGCGGCAGGCCTCGCGGGCGACCTCACGCGCACGAAATCGCTGGAACGGCTGAACAGCGACGCGGAGGGCGGCGAGCACAAGCTCGCGCGCACACTCGGTCCCTGGAGCCTCATCGCGCTCGGCATCGGCGCCGTGATCGGCGCCGGCCTGTTCTCGCTGACCGGCATCGCGGCGGCCGAGCACGCGGGACCCGCGGTGGTGATCTCCTTCGCCATCGCCTCCATCGCCTGCGCCTTCGCGGGCATGTGCTACAGCGAGCTCGCCGGCATGATCCCGGTGGCGGGCTCGGCCTACACCTACGCCTACGCGACCATGGGTGAGTTCGTGGCCTGGATCATCGGCTGGGACCTCGTGCTCGAATACGCCGTGGGCGCCGCCACCGTCTCGGTGAGCTGGTCGAGCTACGTCACCCGCTTCCTGCGCGACACGCTCGGGATCAACCTGCCGCCCAGTCTCGTGAACTCGCCCTTCGAGACCTACAAGCTCGCGGACGGCACGATGGCGCATGGCCTCGTCAACCTGCCGGCGATCCTCATCATCGTGGCGGCCTCGGCACTCCTGATGATCGGCATCCGCGAGTCGGCCCGGGTCAACGCCGTCGTGGTGATGATCAAGCTCGCCGTGGTGGCGGTCGTGGTCGGGGTCGGCCTGTTCTACATCAAGGCGCAGAACTACGTTCCGTTCATCCCCGAGAACACCGGCACCTTCGGCGAGTACGGCTGGAGCGGGATCATGCGCGGCGCCGGCGTCGTGTTCTTCGCCTATGTGGGCTTCGATGCGGTCTCGACGGCGGCGCAGGAGGCCAAGAACCCCCAGCGCAACATGATGATCGGCATCCTTGGGTCGCTGGCCATCTGTACCGTGATCTACATCGCCTTCGCGGGCGTGCTCACCGGCCTCGTGCACTACGACCAGATGAAGGGCGATGCCGCCCCGGTGAACACCGCCATCGCCCAGACGCCGTTGCCGTGGCTGCGCAGCCTCGTGACCCTCGGGGTGATCGCAGGCTTCTCCACCGTGATCCTGGTGCTGCTGCTGGGACAGAGCCGGGTGTTCTACTCCATGAGCCAGGACCGGCTTCTGCCGGGCTTCTTCTCCAAGATCCATCCGACCTGGAAGACGCCCTACCGCTCGAACCTGTTCTTCATGGTGTTCACCAGCGCGCTCGGCGGCTTCCTGCCGATCTCCCAGCTCGGCCACATGACGAGCATCGGTACGCTGCTGGCGTTCATCCTCGTCTGCGTCGGCGTCATCATCCTGCGCCGGACCCAGCCGGATGCGCGGCGCGACTACCGCACGCCCCTGGTGCCCCTGGTGCCGATCCTCGGCATCCTCAGCTGCTTTGCCATGATGGTTTCGCTGGACGGGGAGACTTGGCTGCGCCTGTTCGTGTGGCTCGCCATCGGCCTCGTCATCTACTTCGCCTGGAGCCGGCGCCACAGCCGCGTCGGGCGCGAGGAAGCTGCCTGATCGAAGGTGGGATTCCTCTCCTCTCGGAGAGGGATCGCGCACCTCAGGCGGAGCGCGCCAGCGCCAGCGTGGGTGCGCTCCGCACCGGCTCGCCCACGGCCACGGTCTGGCGCTCGCGGGCGATGAAGGCGGTGGGCATCTCCGCCTGCATGTCGGCCTCGACGCTGCGCAGCATCGCGTCGGTGTGGCAGGGGTGGAGGTGGATGATGGCGAGCGCCTTCACCCCGGCGGCCTGCGCCAGCTCCACGCCCTTCTGCCAAGTCGAGTGGCCCCAGCCCCGGCAGACTGGGTACTCGCCCTCGGTGAACATGCCGTCATAGACCACGAGGTCGGCGTCCCGCACGAAGTTCATCAGGGCCGTGTCCGGCCACGGGTCGCTGTGCTCGATGTCGCTGATCACGCAGAGCCGCCGGCCCGCATGCTCGAAGCGGTAGCCCACCGACCCCTGCGGATGGTTCAGGAGGATCGTGTCGACGGTGGCCCCGTCCGGAAAGGTCAACCGCTCGCCGGCCCTGAAGCCGTGATGGGCCAGCCGGCACGGAATGATGTCGAGCGTGACGGGGAACAGCGGCGGCGAGAACAGCCGGTCGAGGGCGCCCGCGGCGCTCTCCCCGTCGAGGTTGCCGCAATAGGTGTTGAGGGTCCGCTCCGGGTCGAGCACCACCGGCTTGAAGAACGGAAGCCCGGCGGTGTGGTCCAAGTGCAGATGGCTGAAGAGGAGGTCGATCTCCTTGGGCATCGCGTCGCGGTGGTGGCGCCCGCAGGCATTCAGTCCCGAGCCCGCATCGAGCAGGAACAGGCGCTCGCCACACCGGATCTCGAGACAGGGCGTGCTGCCGCCGAACTCGGTGTAATCCGGGCCGCTGACGGGCGTCGAACCGCGCACACCCCAGAAGGTGAGGGTGAGGCCGTCATCCGCGGAGGGACGGGAGGAGAAGGTCATCGTTCGATTACCATGTGCCCCGATCCCAACGCGGATCGGGTGCCCTTCGTCGCACCGGCGCGATCCAATCCTCGCTGGTCGGCGATAGGCGTGTGCCGGGATCGAAGTGGAACTGCTCTGAGGTAGTAAGCCGCTCCCGACCCCGATGTGCGAGCCCGCACATGGTCGGGCAGAGATGCGGGCGGCGCAGAGTTTCGTCGGCGAACTGTGTCGACCCGGCCACCAGCCCGGTTCACCGCTGCGCCAAGACGTCGATGGAGCCCCGGGCCGAAGCGATCGCGGGGGACGGGAGGTCGCCCGACAGGCTGAGTCGGACCAGGCTCGGCCAGGCGACCGGGTAGGCCGGCAGCCCGCGGGCAGCCGTGCCGATCGGCGCGAATAGCGGCGCCGCGCGATCATAGGAAGGAACGAAGTTCGGCATCCGCGTCCGCGACAGGAGCGAGTCCGGCGCGATCCAGCGCGACCAGATAGCCTCGGCCACCTGGACCGGACGTGGCCGGGCCGCGATGACCACCACCTCCTGGCCCGCATAGGCGAGGGCCTCGGGCCGGCTCACATCGCCGAGCGGAGCCCCCTTGGCCGCGAGCGCCGCCCAGAACGGGTGCTGCGCTCCGTCGGAATAGGTCGTGCGCACGGCCGCGCTTCCCTCCTCCACCAGGGTGGCGATGCGCGCCTCCTCCGCCCGGTGATAGGCGACGACCTGGGCCTCCTTGGCCGGATCCTTCGCCGGCGCGAAGGTGTAGCGCCCGGCGACAACGCCGACGGCCGGCTCCTCGCCGATGGCCTCGAACCGGTCGGCGCCCTCCTTGAGCTGGCGCCAGAAATCGATGTTCGGGTCGGTCCGGTGCCGGGCCATGTTCAGGGCCGTCATCCGGAAGGGGTAGGACTGGAACTGGAAGGCGGACTGGCCGCCGGCGAAGGCCTCCCGGGCAATGGCGTAGATCTCGCCCACCACCTGGTCCGTCATGGCAAAGCAACCCATCGACGAGCAGACCCCGTGCACCATCACGGCCGAGCCGGTGGAGCCGTGCGCCCGGTCGTAGGCATTGGGGTAGCCGACGTCGAAGGAGAGGTAGTAGCGCGAGTTCGGATTCATCTGGCGCTGGGGCACCGTGTAGAACCCCTCGGGGGTCTGGCGGTCGCCGCTCTTGCGCTTGGGACCGAGCTGGCCCGACCAGCGGCAGATCGGGAAGGTCTTCACGTGGACGAAGCGGCCGTTGCCGCCCCGCTTCCACACCTCGATCTCCGATTCTTTCTTATAGGCCCGGAACAGCACCGGAGCCGAGGCGGTGGTGCCGCGGGCCTGCATCAGCGCCAGAGTCGCAGCCGGGATCGGCGCAAAGGCCTTGGACGGCTCGGCCGAGACCGGCGACGCCGCGATCACGGCACCGAGGGCCAGGATCGGTGCCCCGAGGGCGAGAAGGGCTGACGCCGCGCGGCGGAGCGGAGCCCGGAACAGGAAGACCATGCGTGGTCCTGAAGAGCGATCCGTCCGCTGGCGGGCGGACGCCCGTGCACGATGCACACGTCCTGCCTATCGCATCCCAATGGGGCCGCAATAGGGGAAGGCCCCGGAACCCGTGCGACGGCTCGGTCTTCCCCTTCGATCAGCCGGCCAGGACCGTGTTGCGCTCGATGCGCAGCACCGCGTCGAAGGGCTCGACCCCGGTGAGAGCCTCGGCATCCGGTAAACAGACGATCAGCCCCCGACCCACACGGGCCGCGCGCAGGGCCGCGAGGCGGGCGCGGATCTCGTCGCCTTTCCGGTCCTCCAGGGCGATGGCGACGACGACGATGTCCGGCCGGCGCACGAGGCAGCGGGCGAGGTCGATGGCGATGCGCTCGCGCGGACCGATGGCGTTCTCGCCGAGGCTGGCGCCCCCGCCGGCAAGACCGGGCTCGACGCGGCTCTCGAGGCCCAGGCGATAGACGGCCGGCTCCAGGCCGCCATCGGCGAGCACCCGGCGCACCAGGGCCCGCACCCGCGCCTCGGCGCCGGCCTCCTCGCCGTTGATGCGGCCGAACAGGATGTTCTCCTCCAGGCTCGCGGCGGCGGTGAGACGCGTCGGATCGTAGAATTCGACACTCCCCCGCAGGTGGGCCGGCATCAGGCGCGCGAACGAGCGGCGGGCGTCCACCAGTCGCTCCTCGAAGCCGGCGTCGATGAGGCCGAAGCGGTGCCGGGTCTCGCTGTAGCGCAGGGCCAAGCCGATCAGGCGCTTGCGGTCGCGCTGACCGGCCGGGCCGCGCCGCCAGCCCTTGGCCTCGGGCTGGCGTCCGACGAGGTCTTCGAAAAAGCCGCGCTCGGCCGCCGGGAACAGTGAGAACGTCTCGAAGAGCGGATGGTCGTCGGGCAGGTCGGCGAAGATCTCCACGAGGCTGCGGGCAACTTGGAGGCCGATCTCCGTGAGGGGGCGGCTCAGGCTCTCCGCCTCCAGGACGGCGCGCAGATATGGGTGTGCCGCGATGTGGTCCGGCGCGAAGGCCGGCCCCACCGGCTCGCCGAAGAGGATGTTCTCGCCCACCGTGGCCTGGTGGTTGTAGCGGGCCGGATCGAAGGGCTCGACCAGGCGCCCGGCCTTGTCGGCGGCAAGCGCCTCGCGGACCGCCTGCCGGGCGGCCACCACGGCGCGGGCGACCTCCGGCTCGGCAGCCGGGTCGACGGTGCCTTCCAGCCCCCGCGCATAGGCGAAGGCGTCGAGGCCGGTGATCCGCAGGGTGGCGATGAGGTCATCGGGGTCGGTGGTCCCGGCGGCGCCGTAGAGGATGTTCTGGCGCAGGCTTCCCTCGATGAGGATCGCCTCCGCACCGGCCAGGGCGATGCGCCAAGCCCGCTCCTCCGGTGCGAAGGCGCGAAGATCGATACCGCCGTAGGTGACCACGCCGGCGGAGGGTTCGAGCTGTCCGGCCAGGATCGCGGCGAGGACCCGGCTGCCGCTGCCGCGCTCGCCCAGGATGGCGACGTGGCCCGGCATCGGCAGGGTGGCGTCGACGCCGGCCAGACGCTCGCCGGTGACGGGATCGTAGGCTCCGACTCCCTGCGCCACCAGGGCGCCCGCCTTGGGCATGGCCGTCACCGTGCTGGGTCGCGCCGGCGCACGACCTTCCAACGACGGCACGGCGACGGCGACGTCGCGGAACGGTCCGGCGAGAACGCGATGCAGGCTCGCCATCCGGAGGGTCACGGTCAGCGCCACCACCGCGAGGGCGAAGCCGCCAGCGGCGGCCAGCAGCGCCCCCGGCTCCACCGGGGCCGTGGTACCGTCATGGCCGCGCCACAACGCCACCGCGACGACGATCGCCGGCAGCAGGATCGCCAGCGCCATGGAGGGCGCGCGAGCATAGGCCAGGGCGGATTCCGAGGCCTTGAGGGCGTCGCGGGTGCTGGCGCCCTTGGCGGCAAGGCGCCCGCGCTCGAAGGCCGCCGCCCCGTGGGCTCGCACCGCCGGCATGCGCCGGATCAGGTCGGACAGCGCCCGCCCGGCGGCTCCGCCGGCCCGGAGGCGCAGGGCGGCTCGGTCCTGCATCCGCCGCTGGATCAGCGCCCGAGCGAGACCGGCGGCCAGGAGCCCGGCGGCGACGGTGGGCACGAGGCGCGGCGCAGCGAGGCCGGCGAGGACCAGGGCGAGAGCGACGCTGCCGATCGCCAGGGCCGGGACCAGGATCGCCAGTCCGAACAGCGTGTCGAGCCGTGCAAGCAGGTCGCCCATGGCCTGGGCCAAGGCGCGGGCCTCGTCGCGGGCGCCGGGCGGCGCGCGCAGGATCGCCTCGGTGACCCGCCCTTGCAGGGCCGCCACCGTGCGGGCCTGGGCGTGGAAGCACAGGCGGGCCACGGCCCAGCCGAGACCGGCCGAGGCGACGGCCGCCGCCGCGAGCCCGAGGAAGGCCGCGCGCACGAGTTCGCCGTGCGGCAGGGTCCAGCCGGCCAAGGCCACGAAGGGGCCCTCGGCGGCGGGACGCCAGGGCAATGCCGCGGCGACGCGCAGGAACGGGCCGGTCGGATCGGTGTCGTGCACCTGGACGCCGACGAGATCGCGCAGGCAGAGAAGCGCGAGCAGCGCGAGGGGTCCGCCGAGACCGAGCGCCAGCCCGACCGCGGCGGCATGCTCCCGCCGCGCGGTCCGCCAGGTGAAGGCGATCGGATCGCGGTCCATCAGCACCCTGTCCACGTCGCCCCGGGAAGTGGGGGCACGGGAGCGGCTTAGAGGATCGTCTCCGGCGGTGAAAGCGCGGGGGCGCACCTCGGCGGGCGACCGGCCCGCTTCCGCGCTTCAGCCGGAGATGCTTACAGGATTGCGGATCGTTCATTGCGACTCGAAGCGTTTCCGGAGGATTGCCGGCTCCCGTGGACAGGAAAATCCTCTAGAGTGGGCGGCCGGGTGCTCCCTTCCAGGGATGCCCCGCCCCGCAACGCCTCCCCTCCCTCCCAAGCGAAGTCCCCCGAACCTCCATGTGCGAACTGCTCGGCATGAGCGCGAACGTGCCCACGGATATCCGCTTCTCCTTCGCCGCCCTGGCACGGCGCGGGGGCGAGACCGGCCCGCACGCGGACGGCTGGGGCATCAGCTTCTACGAGGGACGCGGCGCTCGTGCCTTCCACGAGCCGGAGCCGAGCGCGCAGTCGGAGCTCGCCAAGCTCCTGCGCAGGACGCCGATCAAGAGCCGGATCGTCATCGCCCACGTGCGCAAGGCCAACCGCGGCCGGGTGAACCTCGAGAACACCCATCCCTTCAGCCGCGAATTGTGGGGCCGCCGCTGGACCTTCGCGCATAACGGCCAGCTCAAGGGCGTGAAGAAGTGGCCCCTGACCTGGTTCAAGCCGGTGGGCTCCACGGACAGCGAGCATGCCTTCTGCTGGATGCTCGACCAGTTGCAGCAGCGCTGGCCGGACCTGCCGAGCCCGACGCGCATCGACCGGGCCGTGGCCGATCTCTGCGCCGCGCTGCACGGCCTCGGCGTCTTCAATATGCTGCTGTCGGACAGCCGCACCCTCTACGCCCATTGCGGCAAGCGCCTGTGCTACCTGACGCGCTGCGCGCCCTTCGGCACCGCGACCCTGGTGGACGAGGACTGGCGGGTGGACTTCGCGCAGGAGACCGGGGCGAAGGACGTCGTCACGGTGATCGCCACCAAAGCGCTCACCCGCGACGAGTGCTGGACCGACGTGGAGCGCGGCCACGTGCTCTCCCTGCGCGACGGCGCAGTGCGCATCCTCAAGCCGGCCGATGCCAAGAGCGGCACTTCCCAAGGGCCGAGTTCCAAGCCGATCCCGCGCTCCGAACGCGTTCCCTCGTCCTGCGGCTGTTGATGCGGCGCCGCGCATAACCGCCACGGTTGTCCGGCGGGATGCGTGGCCGGCCCAGATGCGCTACAACGCCAGACATCAGTTGACCACGCGGGTGCTTCTCGGACGCCTCGGGCCGACACGAAACCTGACCGCCCCAGATTACGACGAGCCATGACAAGCGACGTGACCGACACTGCCCATGACGCCCTGTCGGCCTCCGCCGACGGCCGGCCGAACCTGTCCTCGAACATCCGCAGCCATCTCGGCGAGCACCTGCGCACGGTCTACGAGCGGCTGGCGCCGGACGAGCAGCCGACCCGCTTCGCCGAGCTCATCGAGCAGCTGGAAGCCGCCCTGAAGGCGCGCGGCGAGGCGATCGAGCCCGAGTTCCGCAACGGTCTGCTCGCCGCTGTGCCGTCCCTGCGCGCCTTCGCTCTGTCGCTGACGAGCAACCCGGCGCGCTCCGACGACCTCGTGCAGGACACCTTGCTGAAGGGTTGGCAGCACCGCGCACGCTTCCAGCCGGGCACGAACCTGAACGCCTGGCTGTTCACGATCCTGCGCAACATCTTCTACTCGGACCATCGCAAGCGGGTGCGCGAGGTCGAGGATCAGGACGGGTCCTACGCCGCCCGCCTCGCCACCGCCCCGCACCAGGGCGACCGCCTCGACGTCGAGGACCTGCAGACGGCCCTGGGCAAGCTGCCGCCGGACCAGCGCGAGGCCCTGGTGCTGGTCGGCGCCGAGGGCGTCTCCTACGAGGAAGCCGCCGCGATCATGGGCTGCAAGGTCGGCACCGTGAAGAGCCGTGTCAGCCGCGCCCGCGGGCGTCTCGCCGAGCTCCTAGGCTACGACGAGGAGGACCTAAGTTCGGACCGGCTGATCCAGTCGGCGATGCCCAAGGAAGCCTGATCGGGAAGGGGCGTCTGATCGGGAACACCGGAGCCGCGTGCCCCGGACGACGCCGTCCATTCCCGTCCTTCCCGGAATTTTCGACGCATCCCTTCCGAGAGTTGGACGTTACTGCCCTGAACCCGGCAGCGCTTCACAGCGTCGCGGGATACTCATTCAGGAGCCATACGATGAACTTCAAGACCCTTCTCGCCGCCTCCGCGATCGCCCTCAGCCTGCCCATGGCCGCCCAGGCGCAGGGTCTGGTCCGTGGCGCAGAGCGCGGCGCCCAAGAGGGTGCGGATGCGGCCGGCCCGGTCGGCGCGATCGTCGGCGGTGCTGTCGGCGCGGCCACCGGCACGGTCGGCGGCATCCTGGGTGTCGATGACCGTCCCCGCTTCCGCCAGTACGTGACCCGCGAGCGTCGCTCGTCCTACGATTACAACGGCGACGTCCGCGTCGGCGCGGTGCTGCCGAGCTCGGGCGTGACCTATTACGAGGTCCCGGCCGAGTACAACGCTCGCGGTGCCCGCTACACCGTCGTCAACGAGCGCCCGGTTCTGGTCGATCGCAGCCACCGCATCGTCGAAGTGATCGACTAAGACTCTGCCCCGCGCCCTCGGCGCGGTGATTGATCGAGGCCTCCGGCGATTTCTTCGCCGGAGGCTTTTTTCTATCCGGACCTGTTCATCCCGGTCGTTGCCGGAGAGTCTTCGAGCGATGGACCGTGCAACACTTGGCGATCTCGGCCGTTACTCTCTCCGGCACGCGTTGCGTGGGTATGAATTTGTCGATGGACGCGAGGGATACCCAGACAATGGCAGACGATTCCACACTCGAACCGGCCCTGCCCGAGCCGGTGCGCGATCATCTCGGCCAGCAGTTGCGGACGGTGTTCACCACCGGAGAGACGGTCCCGGACTATCTCGGCGATCCGGCTGCCCCGGATGCTTTCGCCCCACAGCTGAAACGGCTCGAGGTGCGGCTGAAGACACATGAAGAAGGCACGGTCGCGGTCGAGCAGGCGCTCGAGGGCTTGCTGGGCGACCTCGACGCGGCCCTGAAACCCAGCGAAGCCCGGTAGGTTCGTCAGACCGTCGGCTTGGTCGCCAAGATATCGCGGATCTCGGAGAGGAGCTTCACGTCGGCCGGGACCTCGGCAACGGCGTCCGGCTTAGCTTGCTCCTTGCTCACGAGGCGGTTCATGGCCCGGATCACGAGGAACAATACGAAGGCGACGATGACGAAGTTCAGTGCCACCGTGATGAACTGGCCGTAGCCGATCACGGCGCCCTGCTTCTTCGCATCCGCGTAGGCCGCGCCCTTCTGCACGCTCGACGAAAGGGCGATGTAGTAGTTCGAGAAATCCAATCCGCCGGTGATCGCGCCAATCATCGGCATGAACAGGTCTTGCACCGCCGAGGTGACGATCGCCCCGAAGGCGGCACCGATGATGACGCCTACCGCCAAGTCGACGACGTTGCCGCGCAGCGCGAACTTCTTGAATTCCTCGAGCATCGCCCTGCCTCCGCGCGAACCGCGCCCGGACGAAAACTCCAGGCAAGGGTCCAACCTAACCGAAGACGACCGGAAAGCGACAGCGCCGCGCGTCAGATGTCCACGGCGCGATCGTGCACAGGTCCCACCGGCTCGGCGGCCTCGTCGGGGGCCGCGAGCGAGGGGGAGCCCTGCCCCTCCGCCTTGGCCCGGCGGCGATACTGCGCCGCGCCGATCGGCAGGGTGACAAGGTAGCCGAGCGCCAGGGCCACCATCGCCTCGAAGGGGAAGCTGATGAACAGGCCGAAGGCCGCCACCACCACGAGAAAGATCGGCAGCACCCAGTCTCGGGGCACGCGCTTGCCCATGGTCTTGCCCGAGAAGGTCGGCACGGTGGAGACCACCAGGAGCGCGATGCAGAGCATGTAGCCGAGCACCACGGGGGCCGCCCAATGCTCCATCGGCAAGCCGAGGAAGTTGAGGTAGAGCGGCAGCATCGCGGTCAGCGCCCCTGCAGGGGCCGGCATGCCGACGAAGAAGTCCTTCTTCCAGGCCGGCCGGTTGGGATCGTCGAGCATCGCGTTGAAGCGGGCCAGCCGCAGCGCCATGGCGATGGCGAAGATCAGGGCCACGATCCAGCCGACCGAGCGCAGGTCCTTGAGCGCGAACCCGTACAGGATCAGCGCCGGCGCGCAGCCGAAATTGACGAAGTCGGCGAGAGAATCGAGCTCCGCCCCGAAGCGCGAGGTGCCCTTGAGCATCCGGGCCACGCGTCCGTCGATGCCGTCGAGGAAGGCGGCGGCCACGATGGAGATCACCGCGGGCTCGAACTTGCCCTCGAAGGCGAGGCGGATCGCGGTCAGCCCGAGGCAGAGGGCCATCAGGGTGATCATGTTGGGCGCGATCATCCGGAACGGCACCGGCTTGAAGCGGCGCGGCCGGGGCTCGTTGGCGTCGGGGGCGAAGGGCGGGAACAGGTCGTCCATGGGTGCCCCTCAGATGCGCCGGAACACGCGCTCGGGCCCGCCGGCGAGATCGGCGAGCACCGTCTCGCCCGCGACCGCCTTCTGGCCGAGGCCGACGAGCACGCGGGTGCCGACGGGGAGGTAGACGTCGACGCGCGAGCCGAAGCGGATGAGGCCGAAGCGCTCGCCGACGTTCAGGGTGTCGTTGGCATGCACCCAGCCGACGATGCGGCGCGCCACTAGCCCGGCGATCTGCACCACGCCGACGCGCAGGGGAGCGCCCTTGTGCATCGTCTCCATCACGAGGCCGTTGCGCTCGTTGTCGTCGCTGGCCTTGTCGAGCTCGGCGTTCAGAAACAGACCCGGCGTGTAGTGGATCTGACCGATCCGGCCCGTCACCGGCACGCGGTTCACGTGGCAGTCGAACACGTTCATGAAGACCGAGATGCGGAGCATCGGCTCCTGCGGCAGGTCGAGCTCCGGCGGGGGCAGGACCGTCGAGATGAGATTCACCCGACCGTCGGCCGGCGAGACCACGAGGCCATCGCCCACGGGCGTGATCCGCTCCGGGTCGCGGAAGAAGTAGCAGACCCAGAGGGTCAGGATCAGGAAGACCCAGCCGAGGAATTGCGCGAAGTAGGCACCGATCACCGTCAGCACGATGCCGATGACGATGAAGGGATAGCCCTCCTTGTGGATCGGCACGAGCGTCCGGCGAATCGTCTCGAGGAGGTCGGTCATGGATGTTTTCGGAAAGCCTTCGGCGGGTGGGCGGCCCGAGGCCGCCCGGGCAGGGGCCCTCTCATAAGGCACGCGAGCCCATCCGTCATACGGTTTCGGATCAGGGACGCGCGAGCGTCCTCCGGAATGGGTCGCCTGTTCGTCTTGCGTGGCCGCAGCCCGCGCAATGCCCTCGTCGGTTGCTGGAGGAGGTGGCGCGCATCAGCGGTCCGGGAGCGGGGTGCGACGGTTGCGGAGCGGTCGCCTCCTGCCTGCTCGCGGAAGGGAGGCGGAATGAGGCTGCGCCAACGGATGCCGGGTCAGCCGTCGGCCTGAACCAAGGGCGGAAGCCGCGACAGCCGCAGGGCGATGGCGAGGGCCAGCCCGTACAGGGTTGCGAAGAACGCCACCACGCCGACCCAGCCGGAATGGGCGAAGAACCAGCCGCCGGCGGTGCCGAGCACCGAGGAGCCGAGATAGTACAGGCAGAGATAGATCGACGAGGCCTGGGCCCGGTCGCGCATGGCCCGGCGCCCGACCCAGCTGCTGGCCACGGAATGCGCGCCGAAGAAGCCCACCGTGACGAGGACGATGCCCAGGATGATCATGGCAAGGTGGCCGGAAAGCGTGAGGCCGACGCCCACGAGCCCGAGCAGGATGGCGAGCCAGAGCACCTTGCGCCGCCCGAGCCGGCTCGCGATCTCGCCCGTCAGCGCCGAGGAGACGGTGCCGAAGAGGTAGACGATGAAGATCGCCCCGATGGCGCTCTGGCTGAGGGAGAAGGGCGGATCGAGCAGGCGGAAGCCGATGTAGTTGTAGATGCAGACGAATCCGCCCATCAGCAGGAACGCCTCCGCGAACAGCCAGGGCAGGCCGGGATCGCGGAAGTGCTGCCCGAAGGTGCCGGGCACTTCGCGCCAGCGCATCCGGTTGGCCTGGAACCGGCGGGAATCCGGCAAGAGGTAGACGAAGGCGATGGCGGCGAGGAGCGCCAGCACGCCGATGGTGCCGAGGCCCCAGCGCCAGGAAGCGTGGTCGGCGATGATGCCGGCGAGCAGCCGGCCGACCATGCCCCCCGCCGCGTTGCCGCCGATCAGCAGGCCCATCGAGAGGCCGATGGCGCGCCCGTGCATCTCCTCGCCGAGATAGGCCATCGCCACGGCCGGCAGGCCGGAGGCGGCAAGTCCCGTCAGGGTGCGCAGGGCCAGGAAACCGTGCCAACTCGGCACCAGGACGGCCACGATGGTGAGGAGCGCCGAGGCGAAGAGCGAGGCCACCATGATAGGCTTGCGGCCCCAGACCTCGGAGAGCGGGCTGACCACCAGGAGCGCGATCGCCAGCATGGCGCAGGGCAGCGACAGGGCGAGGCTGCTCTCGGCTGGCGAGACCGCGAAGTCGTCGGCGAAGACGGGCAGCAGCGGCTGCACCCCGTAGAGAACCGCGAACGTGGAGAAGCCAGCGGCCCCGAGGGCGATGGCGGTGCGGCGGAAGGCCGGTGTTCCGGCTTCGATCAACCGCGCGCCCGGCTCGTCCGGCCGCCCCTGCGCCTCATCCATGCCGGCTCCTGTCCGGGCCAGCTTGTCGGAGCCGGCCCTCACACTCCCGGCGGGTATAGGCCGGACCCAGGGAGCGGGAAACCGGGTCTGGCGCCGGGGGATCGGAAAAAATCCCCCGGTGCCGCGGACGAAGGCTCAGCGGGGCGGCGGAGCCGCCTCGCCCTGCTGCTGGATCAGGGGCGTGATCCGGCGGACGGTGACCCGGCGGTTCTCCCGCGCGGCGTTCTGCGTGTTCACCTTCAGGTTCTGCTCGCCGTAGCCCTGGGTGGTCAGGTTCTCGGGCGGCACCTGGAAGGTCTGGGTGAGCACCGTGGCCACCGACTGCGCCCGACGATCGGAGAGCGAGAGGTTGTCGATGTCGGAGCCCACCGCGTCGGTGTAGCCCTCGATCAGGAAGACCTCCTGCGGATTGGCCTTGACCGCCCGGTTCATCGCCGCCGCGATGGTGGAGAGGCGGGCGGCCTGATCCGGCGTCACCGTGAACGACCCGGTGTCGAAGTTGATCGTGTCGATGTCGACGCTGCGCATGCGGGCTCGCAGCTGCGGGCTGTAGCGCACCTGATCGAGCGTATAGCGCCGGTCCACCGCGACCACCGGCGGGGCCGAGAGCGCCTCGTATACGGTGCGCTCGTCGGCCCCGTCGTAATCGACGACGTAGCGGTCGCGCGGGATACGGATGTCCGGCGGCGGCAGTTCGACGACATCCTCGTAGATCGGCCGGCGCGCGCCGCCGCCGAAGCTGTTGTCGATGATGACAACCTCGCGCCCATCGCGGAAGCGGCGCGAGCGGCGCACGAGGCGGCCGTCATCGTCCACGATGGTAACGATCTGCTCACCACCGGGACGGTCGAGATACGTGATGGTGTCGCCACCGCGACGCTCGCTGCGGTAGGCGCGCCGGTCGAGGTCGCGGAAGCGCTCGTTCTCGTCGTGGCGGATGAAGTAGTTGTCGCGGTCGCGCACGATGATGCGGCCGGGCTCCCGGATGTAGGTCCGGCCCCCTTCCGAGAACTCGCGACGGTCGCGGCGTACCTGCTCGTAGTCGCGGACATCGTCGTCGTCCCGGAAGCCGCCGGGAACGTAGCCCGGCCGCCCCGGCGCGTTGAAGCCACTGCGCGCGTCGCGGCGTTCGAAGGCATCGCGCCGCTCGCGGTCTTCACGCCGGTCATCGACGCCCCGGTCGTCGCGACGGGCGTCGCCAGGGCGGAGATCGGGCCGGCGCGCATCGTCACGACCCACGCCTTGCCGATCGGGACCGTTCCGATCGGGACCGTCGCGGCGCAAGTCACGGCTGCCGGCATCCCTGCCCCCGGGATCGCCGCTACCCGGAATCGGACCGTCTCGGTCAGGCCGCGCATCGGCCGGGCTGGCACCGGCGCCCGGGCGGCCGTCGGGGCGCTGGGTGTCCGGGTTGGGAGCGCCCGGCGGGACGAACGGGCGCCCCGGAACGCCGGGCCGCGCATTGGGAGCGACGGCGCCGGGCTGGCCGGGTTGCGGCGTCGGCTGGGCCGGCTGACCCGGGGCACGCGGCTCGCCGGGCGCATTCGGGCGTCCGGGCTGGGCGGCGCCCGGCACGTTCGGATTGGCGGGGTTGGCCGGATTGCGGATCTCGGGCGCGTTCGGGGCAGGTGCTGGGGCTTGGCGCGGCTGCACGGGCGCCGGACGGTTGGGCTCGGGCGCTGCGGGGCGCTCGGGCGTGTTCGGCCGTTCGGGGGTACGCTCGCGCGCAGCCGGCGGCGCCGGCGGACGCTCGGCCGGCCCCTCGGCGCCCGGAGCGCGTCGCTGCGGAGCCTGATCGCGGTCCGGGCCGGGGCTGCGCTCGTCGCGGGCAGGGCGCTCCTGGCGCGGTTCGGGCCGCTCGGGGCGGGTCGCGGGACGCTCGGCCGGAGCGCGTTCCTGGCGCTCCTGGCGCGGCTCGGGACGTTCCGGACGCGGCTCTGGACGCTCCTGGCGCGGCTCGGGCCGGGGAGCCGGGCGCTCGGGACGCGGCTCAGGGCGTTCCTGACGGGGTTCGGGCCTTTCCTGACGCGGTTCGGGCCGCTCGCGTCCGCCACCGGGCGGCCCGCCGCGGGGCCCCTCGCCACCCCCGCCTCGCGGCCCCTCGCCCGGCCCGGCTTGAGCCAGCAGGACGGTGGCGCTCGACGCAGAATCCTGACGAGCCAGACCTGGCCCCGAGAGAACCAGGACAGGCAGGACCGTGCCGGTCAGGAGGAGGTGGCGGATGCTCCGCATGGAAGGTCACTCACGTCGTTGATGTGGCCTTCGGAACAGAATGCGAGCGGGATGGTTCCCGTTTCTCGCCTGGCAGCCCCCTCAGGGGGTGCCCTGACGCGTCGCGGTCGAGAACAGGTTCGGGGCGATGATCCGAACCGGCTGGCGCTCCTCTCCGGTCGCCGGGGTTGCCGCGACGGCCGGCTCCGGCGGAGCGGCGGCATCGGTGGCGACGGCGGTGCTGCGCGTGGCGGCGTCGGCGGCGAGCACAGCGGCGGTCTTGTCGGCCCGGCCGACCAGGGTCAGGCGCACCTTGGGCGGGCGCGACAACGCCTCGGCCTGCATCGGCGTGACGAAGATGTCCCCCTTGTGCCGCACCAGCATGCTTTCGGCCTTGACCAGCGACTGCGCCCAACTCTGGCCCTCGCGCTTGCACGAGCAGTTCGGCGTGAACGACGTGCGGAACTTGAAGGCGTTGGGCAGGGCGGTGTAGGCGCGGCTTCCTTTCAAGGTGGCAGCCTGCTTCAAGGCTTCGTCGCCGTGCGGCATCGAATAGGCGGCAGCCTCGGCCCCCGGGCAGAGCGCTTGGCAGAGCTCGTCGGCGCCCTCGCGCCCGTCGGGCAGGTTGGTCATCGGGAAATAGGAGCCGTCGCAGGTGCGCACGCAGATCACCTGCGCGCCGCCCCGCGCCCGCGCCTCGCCCGGCGTTCCATCTGCCCGGATCAGGCTGCGGCTCGCCGCATCCGTGCAGGCGGAGGCGATCGCCTCCGTGAGCTGCTGCCGACGGGCGGCCGTCACCTCGCCGTTCTCGGCGCCGTAGCCGGCATTGAGGGCACGGATGCGCTGCTCGACGGCGCCGCATTGCGGGGGCCGTGAGTCGAAGAACAGGAACCGCCCGCCCTCGCAGTTCAGGGTGCGGTAATAGGCGTTGAGCCGGCCGATCTCGTTCTGCAGCGCCCGCGCGGTGCTGGCCCCGTCGCTGAGTCCGGCGAGTTCCGAACGGTAGCGCAGGCAGGCGGAGGTCTGCGCCTCGGCGGCACCCGTCAGGGCGGTGGCGGTGAGGACGCCGGCGAGCACTCGGACGAGCGTGCGGATCTGGGAGGGGATCAGCGGCATGGCCTGATTGCAATGAATGGCGGGACGCCGCCGCGCGGGGCCTCCTGGGGAGACTTCGGCGAAGCGGAGGCGAACGGGCTCAACACAAGTTTATTAGCGACCCTCGCACGACGGCGACACCCTTCCCACATGCGCCCCGAACAAACGGAGGGGAATGATACGATGATGTGGCTTCGGGGTCTCACAGGCTGCGCGCTGGCGCTGGGGCTCGGCCTCGCCGCGCACCCCGCGCACGCGGACGATGCGGACCGCATCTTCGACAAGTCGACCGTATGGCGTCCGCTGACGCCCAACGACAAGCTCGTGGTCTACGGGATCGACGATCCGTCGGTGGCCGGGGTCGCCTGCTGGTATACGCAGCCGGAGAAGGGCGGCATCAAGGGCACCCTCGGCCTGGCGGAAGACGTCTCGGACATCTCGCTTGCCTGCCGTCAGGTCGGCCCAGTGCAGTTCAAGGAGAAGTTCAAGCAGGGCGCGGTGGTATTCAGTGAGCGCCGGTCGCTGATCTTCAAGTCGATGCAGATCGTGCGCGGCTGCGACACCAAGCGCAATACGCTGATCTACATGGTCTATTCGGACAAGGTGATCCAGGGTTCGCCCAAGAACTCCACCTCGGCCGTGCCGCTGATGCCCTGGGGCACCGAGCCGCCGCCGCGCTGCGACGCGTTCATGGAGAAGTAGGCCGCCAGGCCGGGCCGCCTCCGCGGGGGTGGCACGGCTGCGTGTCGAGCCCAAGGCTCGATCAGGCCTGGGAGAGGATCAATCCTGACAGGTGATCCGGATCGGACGCTCGGCGGCCTTGGCCACCGGGGCCGGCGGGATCGCACCGGTGTACTCGTCCTGGGCGGCGACGCCGAAGGAGCCGGCCGAGGCGAAGCCCTGTGCCTCGCACCAGGCGTTGGCCACCACCTGGCCGCAGGCGCTCTCGCCGTTGGTGAGGCAGTCGCCGACACCGTAGCCCTCGCTCGACGGGATCAGGAACGTCTTCTCGACGGTGCCGGGCGCCTTGGCCGGGCTCTCGCCGTCGGAGGCCAGGGTGCCGTGACCGGTGAGGGCGAGGGCGAGGAGAGCGCCGATACTGGCGGCCGCGCGGCGCATGGGCAGAACCTTGCTGATGTCGGAAGCGTATGGGGCGAAAATCTCACGGCACCAGGTTAACAAACCCTTTCGCCGCTCCGTGGTTTTCGAGGCAGCCGGTTCCGGAGAGTGCCGGTCCGGCGTCGTTCTCGAATTGCTCATGGTTTTGGGGTAGCCCAGGACGGGCGGCGCGGCCGTCGCCTTCGCGCAACAGGCCCCTGAGCGGAACGCGGCAACGATGTGGCAGGCGGTTGGGTGCGTTGCGGCAAAAGCCGCGTAAAACCAACGCGGTGCGGCGGTTCAGGAGCGGACGGGCACGGATGGAGGCCCGGGACGTAAGGAAAGTTTCATGGCCTCGATGTTGCGGCTCTACAACACGCTGACCCGCGAGAAGGCCGCGTTCGCGCCGATCGATCCGACGAACGTGCGGATGTATGCCTGTGGCCCGACGGTCTACGATGCGGCGCATATCGGCAATGCCCGGCCGATCATCGTCTTCGACCTGCTGTTCCGCCTGCTGCGCCACCTCTACGGAGCGCCCCACGTCACCTATGCGCGAAACGTCACGGACGTGGACGACAAGATCAACGCCCGTGCTGCCGAACGCGGGATCAGCATCCGCGAACTCACCGACGGCACCCTGAAGGCCTTCCACGCCGACATCCGCGAACTCGGCGTGTTGATGCCGGAGGACGTCAACGTGCCGGGCGAGCGGCCGCGCTTCGTCGAGCCGCGGGCGACCGACCACATCGCCGAGATGCACACCATCATCGCCGGCCTGGTGGATCGCGGCCACGCCTACGTGGCGGACGGCCACGTGCTGTTCGACGTGCCCTCGATGCCCGATTACGGCGCCCTCTCGAAGCGTCCCCTCGACGAGATGGAGGCGGGGGCCCGCGTCGAGGTCGCGCCCTACAAGCGCTCGCCCCTCGACTTCGTGCTGTGGAAGCCCTCGAAGACCGGCGAGCCGTCCTGGCCCTCCCCCTGCGGAATCGCGGAACCGGGCCGGCCGGGCTGGCACATCGAGTGCTCGGCGATGTCCTGGAAGCATCTCGGCGAGCGCTTCGACATCCATGCCGGCGGCATCGACCTCATCTTCCCCCACCACGAGAACGAGGTCGCGCAGTCGCGCTGCTGCTTCGGCACCGACGTGATGGCCGATGTCTGGCTCCACAACGGCTTCCTCCAGGTGGAGGGGGAGAAGATGTCGAAGTCGCTCGGCAACTTCATCACCATCCGCGACGTGCTGAAGGACTGGCCCGGCGAGGTGGCCCGTCTCGCCATGCTGAAGACCCATTACCGCCAGCCGATCGACTGGACCCTGCGCGGCCTGGAAGAGGCGGCCCGGACGCTCGACCGCTGGTACGGGACCGTCGGCGACGCGGACGCATCCGACACGATCCCGGAAGGCGTGCGGGAGCCGCTCCTCGACGACCTCAACACCGCTGCGGCGCTCGCCGAGTTGCACCGCCTCGACGACCCGGCGGCGCTGAAGGCCGGGGCCAACCTTCTCGGCCTGCTCACCCAGGCGAAGTCGGCCCGCGATCGTGGCACGATCCGGGCGGCCGGCATCGACGTCGCGCGGGTCGAGACGCTGGTCGCGGACCGCCGCGCGGCCCGGGCCGCCAAGGACTGGGCCGCCTCGGACCGGATCCGCGACGAGTTGCTGGGGATGGGCGTCGCCGTGAAGGACGGCAAGGACGGAACGACCTGGAGCGTGGCGACCTGAGTCGGGCCGCCGCGAACGGGAGCGTGCTGCCCTAGAACCGCTCCGCCACCAGGGCCTCCGCGGCGGGGGCCGGCGCGACCGATCCGGCCGCGTCGCGCAGGAGGCCGACCACGTCGGCCGCCTCGGTGGCCACGAGATAGCTCAGGTCGAGCCCCTCGCGGATGAAGCCCTGGGCCCGCATGTGGTCGAGGAGCGTCAGGAGCGGCGTCCAGAAATCCGCCACCGAGAGCAGCAGGATCGGCTTGTTGTGCTGGCCGAGCTGCGCCCAGGTCAGCTGCTCCACCAGTTCCTCCAGGGTGCCGATGCCGCCCGGCAGGGCCACGAAGGCGTCGGAGCGCTCGAACATCAGTCGCTTGCGGGTGTGCATGTCCTCCACGACGATGGTCTCCTGGATCTCGTCGAGCATGCGCTCGCGCGACTTCAGGAAGTCGGGGATGATGCCGGTGACGTGGCCGCCATTCTCGAGGACCGCGCGCGCGACCGTGCCCATCAGGCCGACATTGCCGCCGCCGTAGACGAGCCCGATCCCGGCCTCCGCCAGGGCCTTGCCGAGGGTGACGGCGGCAGCCGTGAAGGCCGGATCGCCGCCGAAGCCGGAGCCGCAATAGACACAGACCGTCCTTACCGGAACCATGCCGGGCCTCCCTGATGCGGCGCGACCAGGGCCAGCGCATCCCTGTCCACGAGCCAAACTGCTGATTTTACGGAAGATCCGGCCGTGATGCGGCAGGTGTGATTTGGTGATCCGGTCATGTTCGCTAATATGTCGCCATCAATCGCCGGTTTGTCGACGGGCCCGATCCCGCGGCGATGGAATTTCGGCCGCCGTGCCGGTGGACGAAGGAGTGGCGTGTCATGAGGGCGGAGTTGCGACGCAGCATCTTCCTCGCCTGCGTGGGTCTCCTGGCGGGCTTTGCCCTGGTGGTCACCCTCTACGGCGCGGGCACCCTGTTCAAGCGCGGCCTCGTCGCCCCGGTCGGCCTCGGGTCGACCGAGGAGAGCGGCCCATCCGCAGCCAAGCCCTCCGCAGGCGCCGCCGACCCGAACGGCTCCGCCCGGCGGGACGCGGTTCCCGAGGAAGGGGCGACACCGGCGGGAAAGCCCCTGGCGGCCCAGGCGCCGGCGCGGGCCGCGGGCAGCCAAGCGGGCAGCGAAGCGCCGACCTTCGACATCATCCGGATCGAACCCAATGGCGAGGCCGTGATCGCCGGGCGGGCCGCGCCCAACACCACCGTCGAGCTGCTGCGCGACAACGAGCCGATTGCCCGTGCGCTGGTCGACCCTTCCGGCCAGTTCGCCATCGTGCCCCCGGCCCTGCCCTCCGGCAACAGTGAGATCACCCTGCGGGCGCTCGGCGCGGACGGTCAGGTTCGCGTCTCGCGCGACAGCGTGGCGGTGGTGGTTTCGCCCCATCGCAATGCCAAGCCCCTCATCGCCCTGACCTCCCCCGACAAGCCCACCATCGTGCTCTCGCAGCCTGATCCGGCCTCCACGCCCCCGGGAACCGACGTCGCCGACGCGGGCAAAACCGATTCGGACAAGGCCCGCAAGGTCGATGGCGGGCTCGCAACGAACATGCCCGGCACGCGCGCTGCTGCGGGATCGGCCGGCCCGGCCTCGTCGGCGGAGGGCGCTGCCAAGGCCGATGCGGACCGCACCGGGCCGGTGAAGATCGTCAGCGTCGAGGCGGAGGAAGGCGGCCGGCTCTACGTCACGAGCCAGGCCGCGCCCGGAGCCACCGTGCGGCTCTACCTGAACGACGCCCTGGTGGCGCCGGGAAGTGCGGGCGCCGACGGGCGGGTGGCCTTCACCATCGGGCGCGGTGTCCGGCCGGGCGACTACAAGGTCCGGGTGGATCAGGTCGATCCCGTCTCCGGCAAGGTGAAGACCCGCTCCGAGGTGGCCTTCAACGTGCCGGTCACCGTGGCCAAGCCATCGGCCCCCGGGGTGGTCCGGCCGTCCGAGGGCGGCGCGGTCCTCGCCCTGGGCAGCCCGCCGCCGGTCGCGGCAGGCCCGCGCCCGGTCGCACGCGCGGGAACGCCCGAGAACCCGGCCGCCCTGCCCGCGGCGGCGCAGCCCCGAACGCCGGCTCCGCAGCCCCCGGCCGCACTCGGGTCCGCGAACCCCGAAGCCGGAACACTGCGGGCCGCCCCGCCCGCGCAGGCGGACGCGACGCAGGGTCAGGCCCCCGCACCGGCGGATCGGAGCCCCACGGTCTTCGTTCCGGAGATCGGAACCGCGAAGATCATCCGCGGCGACAGCCTGTGGCAGATCAGCCGGCGCATCTACGGCAAGGGCACCCGCTACACGGTGATCTTCGACGCCAACCAGCCGCAGATCCGCAACCCGGACCTGATCTATCCGGGCCAGATCTTCGTCCTGCCCACCGACGGCACCGCGGCGGTGCCACAGGCCGACAGGCGGGGTTGAGGCGCCGAGCCTACTCGGCGGGTACGCGCTCCGGCACCAAAGCCGGCCGCTCCTTGGGCACCGGCAGGGCCGCCTCGCTGCGCTGGAGAATCTCCAGGGCGGCATCGGCCTCGCGCTGACGGCTCCACATCGCGGCGTAGACGCCGTCATGCTCCAGCAGGGTGGCGTGGTCGCCGCGCTCGACGATGACGCCCTTGTCGAGGACGATGATCTCGTCGGCCTTGACCACCGTGGAGAGGCGGTGGGCGATGACGAGGGTGGTGCGGCCCTGGCTCACGGTGTCGAGGGCGTCCTGGATCTCGCGCTCGGTGAAGGAATCGAGGGCCGAGGTCGCCTCGTCGAGGACCAGGATCGGCGGTCCCTTCAGGATGGTGCGGGCGATGGCCACGCGCTGCTTCTCGCCGCCCGAGAGCTTCAGGCCGCGCTCGCCCACGGGCGTGTCGTAACCCTCCGGCAGGGCGGAGATGAAGCGGTCGATCTGCGCGAGCGACGCGGCGGCGCGCACCTCCGCCGGGGTGGCGTCCCAGCGGCCGTATCGGATGTTGTAGCCGATGGTGTCGTTGAACAGGACCGTGTCCTGCGGCACCATGCCGATGGCCGCCCGCAGGCTGGCCTGCCGGACCTGCGCGATGTCCTGGCCGTCTACGAGGATGCGCCCGCTCTGCGGCTCGTAGAACCGGAAGAGCAGGCGCGACAGGGTCGACTTGCCCGCCCCCGAGGGACCGACGATGGCGACCGTCCGGCCCGCCGGCACCTCGAAGCTCACGCCCTTGAGGATGGGCCGGGACGGATCGTAGGCGAAGCGCACGTTCTCGAACCGCACCACGCCGTCCGAGACGGCGAGCGGCAGCGCCTCCGGCCGATCGGCGATCTCCGGGTTGCGGTGCAGGATCTGGAACATGTCGTCGATGTCGATCAGCGCCTGTTTGATCTCGCGGTAGATCATGCCCATGAAGTTGAGCGGCATCGAGAGCTGCACCAGCATGGTGTTGACCAGCACGAAGCCGCCGAGCGTGGTGCGCCCGGCCATGATGTCCGTCGCGGCCAGCCACATCACGATGGTCATGCCCACCGTGAAGATCGCCGCCTGGCCGGCGTTGAGGATCGCCAGCGAGACGTAGGTCTGCGTCGAGGCCTTCTCGTACTTGGCCATCGAGACGTCGTAGCGCTCCGCCTCCCGCAGCTCTGCGCCGAAGTACTTCACCGTCTCGAAATTCAGCAGCGAATCGACGGCCTTGGTGTTGGCGTCGGTGTCGGAGGCGTTCATCCGCCGACGGATCTCGATGCGCCACTGCGTCGCCTTCCAGGTGAAGGCGAGGTAGGCGGCCACCATCACGAACACGACCACCGAGTAGATCCAGTCGAACTCGTAGGCGAGCACCCCGATGACGAGGAGGAACTCGACGATCGTCGGCACCAGGGTCAGCACCATCAGGCGCGAGAGCTCCTCGATGCCGCCGCGCCCACGCTCCAGCACGCGGGTCAGGCCGCCGGTCTTGCGTTCCAGGTGGAAGCGCAGGGAGAGCCGGTGCATGTGCTCGAAGGTCTGCAGCGCCAGGCGGCGCACGGCATGCATCGCCACCTTAGCGAACAGCCCGTCGCGGACCTGCGTCAGCCCCGCCATCAGGATGCGGGACAGGCCGTAGAGCCCGATCAGCAGCATCGGGGCGGCGAGCAGGCCCGTGGGCACGGCCGCACCCGGCTTGGCATCGGTCATCGCCACCAGGGCGTCGGTGGCCCACTTGAAGGTGAAGGGCGTCACCATCGTCACGAACTTGGCGACGATCAGCAGCCCGAAGGCGAGGAAGACGCGCCGCTGCAGGTCGGGCCGGCCGTGGGGCCAGAGATAGGGCCAGAGACGGCGGTAGGTGGCGACGAGGCCGGGACGCGCGGGCGGCGCGGCCGCGACCGGTGCCGCCGGTGCGGGGTCGGTGCTCATTCGGATCCGGGGCTCGGGATTAAATCGGCGTCGAGCCCGCATATAGGGGTGCCGCCCGCCCGGCGACAGTCACCGAAGCCGAGGGGGCGGCCCTGCATGCGCCGCAGAGAGGGAGGCCCTCAGCCCTTTCCCGCCAGCCGGCGCAGCACCGCGTCCCGCCCGATCAGCGGCAGGAGGCCGGCGAGGTCCGGCCCGTGCTCGAGGCCCGTGAGGGCGAGGCGAAGCGGCATGAACAGCGCCTTGCCCTTGGCCCCCGTGCTCGCCTTCACGGCGCCCGTCCAGGCTTTCCAAGTCTCGGCGTCCCAGGGCTCGGCCGGCAGGAGCGCGGCGGCAGCTCCGACGAAGGCCGGATCGGCGATGACCGGGGCTACGGACCCGGTGACAACGCGCCACCAGTCTTCCGCCTCCGAGACCTTGGCGAGGTTGGGCCGTACCGCCTCCCAGAAGGCTTCGGCGCGCTCGGACGCGATTCCTTGTGCCGCGAGGCGGCCGGCGACCGCCGCATAGGGCATGGCGTGGACGAGGCGCGCGTTGAGCCCGTCGAGCTCCTGCGGGTCGAACTTCGCCGGCGCCCGCGAGATCTGCGCCAGGTCCACGAGGCCGGCGAGTTCGTCGAGGCCGGCCACGGCGCGGACGGATTCCGCCGAGCCGGTGAGCACCGCCAGCGAGCGCACCGCGCCCGGCTCGTAACCGGCCTCGCGCAGCCCCCGGAGCGACAGGTGGCCGAGGCGCTTCGAGAGCCCTTCCCCGTCCACGGTGGTCAGGAGATTGTGGTGGCCGAAGACCGGGATCGCGCTGCCGAGCGCCTCGAAGATCTGCACCTGCACGCCGGTGTTGGTGACGTGGTCCTCGCCGCGGATGACGTGGGTGATGCCCATCTCGGCGTCGTCGACCACGGAAGGCAGGGTGTAGAGGTAGCTGCCGTCGGCGCGGATCAGCACCGGATCGGAGAGCGAGGCGCAATCGACGTGGGCCTCGCCCCGCACGAGGTCGTTCCAGGCCACGGTGCGGGCGTCGAGCTTGAAGCGCCAATGGGGCGTGCGCCCCTCCGTCTCCAGGGCGGCGCGCTCGGCCTCCGTGAGGTTCAGGGCGGCACGATCGTAGATCGGCGGCTGGCCGCGCCCGAGCTGGCGCCGGCGCCGGCGCTCCAGCTCTTCCTGCGTCTCGTAGCAGGGATAGAGCCGGCCCATCGCCTTCAGCCGCGCGGCGGCCGCGTCGTGGATTGCCACCCGGTCGGATTGCCGGGCGAACAGGTCGGGCACGATCCCGAGCCAGGCGAGATCCTCGGACACGGCCTCGGCGAAGGCTTCCGTCGAGCGCTCCCGGTCCGTGTCGTCGAGGCGGAGCAGAAAACGCCCGCTCCGCGCCCGGGCGAACAGCGCGTTGAGGAGCGCCGGCCGGGCATTGCCGATGTGCAGGTAGCCGGTGGGCGACGGCGCGAAGCGCACCAGGGGTGCGCCGGCATGGGACGGAGAGGCCTGAGTCATGGGCGCCCTCTAGACCATTTCGCCGGCCCTGAGGACTCCGGTGACGCGGGGAGGCCTCAGCCGCGGGTGCCCCAGCGGACGCCCATGCGGCTCGGCGCGTTCGAATCCGGGCCGAGAGCCGGCCCGCTGCCGCTGCGCGGCACGAAGGGCTTCGGCGTCAGGGTCTCGGGGACCGCGCTCTCGAACTCCTGCACCTTCGAGAACTGCCCCGCCTTGCGGAAGCGCCACAGGTAGCCCGGCACCACCGCCTCCATGGCGGTGGGCTGCAGGCCGATGCCCTCCAGGGTGCGTCCCTCCGCCTTGGCCGCCTCGGAGACGACGTTGTCGTTCTGGAGCAGGGTGACCTGGTCGCGGGTGAGCTTGAGGCTGTCCGGCAGGAGACCGAGGGTGAGGGTGTCGACCACTTCGAGGGCGCGGGCCTGGAGCAGGGCCGCGGGCTGCGGCAGGCCCAGGACCACGCGCTTGCGCATCGTCACCTTGAGCATGTAGCGCACCAGCGCCTCGAGGGTTTCGACCTCGGGGCCGCCGAGTTCGTAGACCTTGCCGGCGGGCACGTGGCCCTCCACGGCGCGGGCCACCGCCTCGGCCACGTCGGCGACGTAGACGGGCTGGAAGCGGGACTCGGCGCCGGCCAGCGGCAGCACCGGCAGGGCGCGGGCCAGGGCGGCGAAGCGGTTGAAGAAGCTGTCGCCGGGGCCGAACACCAGCGAGGGCCGCAGGATCACGTGAGGGCCGCCGGCCTCGGCGACCCGGGCCTCGCCCAGGGCCTTGCTGCGGGCATATTGCGAGGGCGAGTCCGCGTCGGCGCCGATGGCCGAGACGTGGACCAGGGGCGCGCCGACGGCCGCGGCCGCCCGGGCGATCTCGCCCGCGCCCTCGGCCTGCAGTTGCGAGAAGCTCTGCTTGCCGGTCTCCTGCAGGATGCCCACGAGGTTGACGACGATGTCGGCCCCCTGGACCCCCCGGGCGATCGACTCGGGGTAGCGCAGGTTGGCCTGCACGGCGACGATCTGGCCGACCTTGCCGAGGGGCTGCAGGAACAGGGCGAGGTCGGGCCGGCGCACGGCCACCCGGATCCGGTAGCCGCGCTTGGCCAGCGCCCGCACCACGTGGCGCCCGAGGAAGCCCGACCCGCCGAACACGGTGACGAGCTGCGAGGCGGGGCGGGTCAGGGGGAGGGTCTCGAAGCCGGTCATCGCTCGTGCGTCTCGAAAAGCGGCCCCTGCGCCCGTCCGACCCCCCTGCGGGGCATCGTTCGGCGCCGGTCCTTGAGCCTGGTGCAGCGTATCTAGACCACTTCCCCGCCAGACGGGAGGCCGCCCGGTGAAATTCGGACCCGGCTGTTCCGGGAGCCGGGACGGGCCTCAGCGCAGGCGCGGCTGGGGCTGGGGTCCCGCGACCGGGGTGCGCCGGCTCAGGCCCTTGTGCACGTGCACCATCAGGGCGATGCCGAAGAGCGGGGTGACGAGGTTGAGCACCGGCACGACCATGAGGCCGGCGAGCATCACGCCGGCGAGGAGCGTGGTGCCGCCGTAGTGGCGCCGCATGGCGCCGGCCTCGGCCATCGGCCGGAAGCGCCCGGCGGCCAGCTCGAAATACTCCCGCGACAGCAGGTAGGCGTTGGCGCCGAAGAACGCGACGAGATTGACCCCCGGCACGAAGAACAGGATCAGCGCCACGAGGTTCACCAGCAGGGCCAGGCCGGCGAAGCGCACGGCGTAGAACATCGCGGTGCCCAGCGGCAGCGCGATGCCGGGCGGATCACCGGGGAAGTCCGTGCGCTCGACGATCTCGGCCGCATCGTCGAGGAAGTAGCCCGCCACCAGGATCGACACCGCCGGCATGACGTAGGCGAGGCCGACGAACAGGCCGGCTCCGGCGAAGAACACCGCCAGGGTGTCGAGGAAGGGGTAGTCCACCGAAAGGTGGTGCTGGGACAGGAACCAGTTGATCGCCCGCGTCAGCCCGAACCAGACGACGACGAGGATGCCCACGGTGAGCCCGAGAGACTTCCACAGGATCGCGCGCAAGGGGGCTGAGAACACCTGCCGGAGGGCGGCGAAGGCGGCCTGGATGAGCATACCTGGGAATCCCGTGGTCTCGAGTCGGTCCGGTCGTGAAGGGCCCGGCCTGCGTCGCCCCCGCGCGCACCGTGTCCAGAGGTTCTCGCCACAGGTTCTGGCTATGGCGCTGCGCAGGCGCAAGTGCGGGGCATCGCTGCACCCGCCCGTCCCGCGGGCCGGCGGGACGGCGATTCGCGGCCGCGACCCTGGACGCCGGAGTTTTCTCTCGTGTGACTGGCCCGTGCGACGGGATTGCGACCGGAGGCGCGGTGTCGCCCGCCGCGGCCCTCTGCTAGGCCCGTGGCCACCCATCCGACAGGAACGAGACCGTCATCCATGAGGACGTCCCGCCCCGAGCACGAACGCTGGCGCCCGAGCATCGCGCCGCGCCTGGCGCCCCTGCCCGAAGACCCGGAGGTCGTCGTCGTCGGGGCTGGCGCCGCCGGCATCGCGGCGGCGCGCGCGCTGACCGAGCGCGGGATCCGGGTGGCGGTGCTGGAGGCGCGCGACCGGGTCGGCGGGCGCCTCGTCACCGCGTCCCTGCGGGGCCATGCCGTCGATCTCGGCGGCCACTGGCTGCATGCGGGGCCGATCAATCCGCTGGTGCGCCTGGCCACCGAGCGAGGCGAACCCCTGCGGGTGGCGGCGCAGGACAGCCACCTCTGGGTCGGTCGCCGGCGCGGCCGCCCGGCGGAGGCGGCGGCCCTGGGCCGCGCCTTCGCGGTCGCCGACCGGGCGATGAGCACCCAGGCGGCCTGGGCGGGACCGGACCGGCCGGCCGCCACAGCCCTGCCGCCGGGCCTCGGGCCCTGGGGCCGGCGGGTGGAGCGGGTCCACGGCCTCGTCTCCGGGCAGTCGCTCGCTCGCGTTTCGCTCCAGGACTTTCCGAGCATGGAGTACGGCGACAACCGTTTCATCGCCGGCGGCTACGGCGGCTACCTCGCCCGCCTCGCCCAGGGGCTGCCGATCGCCCTCGGGACGCCGGTCACCGGCATCGACTGGTCGGGCGCGGGTGTGCGGGTGCGGGCGGGATCCCGGAGCTACGCAGCCCGGGCCGTCGTCGTCACCATCCCCACCATGGTGCTGCGGGCCACGCCCCTCTTCACGCCCGCCCTCCCCCCGGAGGTCGCGGACGCGATCACGGGATTCGCCACCGGAATCTACGAGCACGCGGTGCTGCACTGGCCATCCTGCCCGTTCCGCGGAGCGGACCGGCTCGCCAGCCTCGTCGGCCAACGCGAGGCGAGCCCGGGCCTCCTCACCCGGATCGACGGCACGCCCTTCCACTTCTTCGAGCTCGACGCGCCCATGGCCGCCGCCCTCGATGCCCGCCGGGCCGGGCCGGACGGGGTCCGCCGCCTGGTCCGGGCGACGCTCGTCGCGCATTTCGGCACCCGTGCCCTGCACGACCTCACCATCCCGGCGGTGAGCGCGTGGCGCCACGATCCCTGGGCGCGCGGGTCCTGGGCCGTGGTGCCGCCCGGCCATGCCGGGGCCCGGGCGCAGTTGCGGGCCCCCGTGGCGGACCGGCTCTGGTTCGCCGGGGAGGCCCTGTCGCGCCTGCAATGGGGCACGGCGGGGGGCGCCTATGAGGAGGGCACGCGGGCGGGCGCGGCGGTGGCCGGCCGCCTGCGCGGCTAGGCCGCCTCAGGGTGTCGCCCGGCGGAACGTCACCGGCAGGAGCGGGAAGATCTCGCCGAAGCGCGTCGGCAGGGTGGCGATGAGCTGCGCGATCTCGTTCGCCGGCCGCGCCGGGCTGAAGAGGAAGCCCTGGATGTCGTCGCAGCGGCTCGCCTTGAGCATCTGCGCCTGCTCCACCGTCTCGACCCCCTCGGCCGTGACGGTGATTGCGAGCTTGTGCGCCAGGGTCAGGATCGCCTCGATGATCGCCTGGCACTCGGGTCGGCTGTCCATGTCCTTGATGAAGGAGCGGTCGATCTTGATCTTGTCCACGGGGAACCGGATCAGATAGCTCAGCGACGAGTAGCCGGTACCGAAATCGTCGAGCGCCACGCGGATGCCCAGCGCGCGCAGCCCGTTGAGATTGGCGATGGTGGTGGCGTTCATCTCGAGGAACACCGACTCGGTGACCTCGATCTCCAGGCGTGCCGGCGCGAGCCCGCCGGCTGTCAGGGCCTGCGTCACGTCGGCGATGAGGTCGGTGTTCCGGAACTGGATCGGCGAGATGTTGACCGCCAGCCGGATGTCGTCGGGCCAGCGCGCGGCCTCGCGGCAGGCCTGCATCAGGACCCAGCGGCCGATCTCGGAGATCAGGCCCGACGCCTCGGCAACCGGCACGAAGTCGGCCGGCGAGACGAGGGTGCCGGAGGCGCGGGTCCAGCGGAGCAGGGCCTCGAAGGTGCGGACCCGGCCGTCCGTCAGCCCCACGAGGGGTTGGTAGTTCAGGCTGAACTCCCCCTGCGCCACCGCCCGCTTGAGGTCGACTTCGAGTTCGCGCCGCAGGCGCATCGTGGCCTCGAGATCGGGCGAGTACACCCGGACCTTGCCGCGGCCGGTGGCCTTGGCGCGATAGAGCGCAAGGTCGGCCCTGCTGAGGAGGCCTTCGGGACTGTGGGCATCCCGCGGCGCCATCGAGAGGCCGATACTGGCGCCGATCTCCACCTGAACCCCTTCGAGGGTATAGGGCATGCTCAGAGCCCCGATCAGGCGCCGGCCAAGGCCGATCAGCGCCTCCTCGTTCCCGCCGGCGAGGAGAATGGCGAACTCGTCACCGCCCAGGCGCGAGACCAGCGCCTCGGGTGGGACCGCGCCGGAGAGTCGCTGCGCCACCCGGCCCAGCAGGACGTCGCCGAGGGCGTGGCCGAAGGTATCGTTGACGAACTTGAAGCCATCGAGATCGAGATAGAGCAGCGCACAGGGTTCGCCGGAGGCCTGCGCGCGGGCGCAGAGCTGGGTCGCCATGTCCTGGAACAGGGTGCGGTTGGCGAGGCCCGTCAGCGAATCGTAGCTCGCCAAGTAGGCGATCCGCGCCTCGGACTGGCGGGTGTCGGAGATGTCCGAGCCGACGCCACGGAAGCCCAGGAAGGCCCCGCTTCTGTCGGTGATCGGCCGGCCGCTGAGGCGCCACCAGCGCGTCAGGCCGCTGATGGTGACCTCGACCACGCGCTCGCGGAAGATCTTGCGCTCGGCCACGAGGGTAAGCACCTCGGCGATCTCGGGCGTCATCGGCCGGGGCTCGCAGGTGCCGAGAAAGAGCGCCGCGAACGGCGCCTGGTGCAGGGCGCCCGGAGGTTCGCCCGCCACTTGGCCGATGCGCTCGGAGACGTGCTGCAGCCGCCCCTCGGTATCGGTCTCCCAGAGCCAGTCGCTCGTGTTCGCCTCGAAATCGTGGAGGAGCAGGCTGATCGTCTCGTTCTGCTCGCCGACCCGGACCCGGTCGACGATCCGCTGTTCCGAGAGCCGGCCCATGCGTCCGGCGGTCAGGATCACGAAGGCCGAATAGATCGCCAGCATCGCCGCCAGCGAGCACGCGACCGTCCCACCCGTCAGGACGAGGGCGATCAGGCTACCCAGGGCGATCGGCACCGCGAAGACGAGGCCGAGATGCGGCAGCGCGCCGAAGGTGTAGGTGGTCGCCATGAGGCCGGCGCAGATG
Source organism: Methylobacterium sp. AC433 (assembly GCF_979253015.1). Classification (NCBI taxonomy): domain Bacteria; kingdom Pseudomonadati; phylum Pseudomonadota; class Alphaproteobacteria; order Hyphomicrobiales; family Methylobacteriaceae; genus Methylobacterium; species Methylobacterium sp. AC433. The sequence continues at coordinate 163,741 of NZ_CEEDBN010000008.1, forward strand.
GCCACCACGTACATCCGTCCCTCGGCATCCGAGTTCGGGAACAGCATCAGCGGCATGCTGCTCCAGGACATCCCCAGGATCAGCGCGAACGCGCCCGCGATCCGGTGTCCCATGAGGATGCCGGCCCGATCCAGCCGACGCAGGCGCTGGCGCCGCGCCGCGATCGTCGCAAGGGTGGCGGGCAGCACGATGCAGAAGAACAGGAACGACAGGTAGAGCTGGCGCGATTCGCTCCAGAACAGCAGCAGCACCGTCGCGGCGACCACCGCATGGGTCACCGCGAGATAGGGCGCGAGTTGCAGAACCTCGTCGATGTGCCCGGCCCGGGCCTCGAGATCGTAGCGGTTCGTCGTCCCGGGCTCGGCGGGCGTCATGCCCGGTCCGTCCGTCGGCGGCGCGGCAGGGACCGGCGACCGGACGCGGTCGCTGGACCGACGGCCCCAGGCGGCCACGGGAACCTGGGACACGCGGGCGGCCAGGGCGGGCAGCGAGGGGACGGGCGGGCTCGACATCGGGTGCGCGGTGTTCAGCGGACCGCGCGCCGCGGATCCGGAACGACCGGTCCGCAGGGCATCGCGCGGGTCCTCGGACGTCCGACGAGGTCCTTGCCGTGCCGCGGGCTCGGATTGGCCGCTGTGTCCGCCTTGCCCATCGTCACGTCCATCGGCTCATCGACCAGCCCGCAGCCTAGAAGATGTCATTTGAAAGAATCTTAATTGCAGCGCGGCTGACCATGCCAGCTGACGTTGCGCCGGGCTCGCGGAATCGCGTCGCTCCGTCAGCCCGCAGCCGGGACGTCCTTCAGTCCCCGACCTCACAGGGTGACGTGCGGTCCGAGTTCTCCGACAGACAGGGGCTGCAGGAACGCGGCGCCGATGCCGTCTTCGAAGCAGCGGGCGACCGTGGCGGGCGTCTGGCCGAGGGTGATCCGCGTGCCCGGCTCCAGGGGGATGTCGACACGCAGGGCGGCGCCGGAAGCCGAGACGTTGATGAGCCGGCCGGGAATGCGGGTGCCGCAGGACATGGTGACGAGGATGTCGGGCCGGTCCGGCACGAAGCGGGGATGCACGCGCTGGGGCACCTCGCCGCCATTCTGCTCGGAGGCGAGGTCGAGCATCCGGCGCACGATGACGGGGAGCGGCGCCTCGGCGCGGATCACCCGGGCGACGAAATGCTCCCTGCCGCCCTCAATGACCAGCGCCTCCAGGGAGCCTGCGTGCCGGATGCTGCAGGACAGGGCCTCGCCCGGGGACGGCACGACGGACGACCGGAAGCGAAGTCCGGTCACGGAGAGGTCGGCGGTGACGGCATAGAAGTCGGCGCGATACCGATTCCAGCAGATGGCCGGCAGGATCAGTCTCGTCTGGGTTGCGGTGGAAGGTTCGTCCATGACCGTTCTGCGGTTGCAGTGCCATAAGAGGGCTCGGTCCCGGAAATTTCTTTACGGCGACGCTGACAATTTGAGGCAATCCGTTTCACATGCGTGCGAAGTGACCCGCCCGGCGGCGTGTGCGGGGCCCGTGGACCGGCGCCCACGCGGGCACCGCTCCTAGGGGTTGCAGTCGTTGCTCGACGGAAGGGTATCGAGGCGGGTGAGATCGCCGACCACGGCGAATTCGCCGTAGTTGAGCCGCAGCGCGCCGCTGACCCCGTTCTCGTAAAGGTCGAAGCTGAGGACGTAGATCGGCGTGCGCTCGCCCTGCCCGGGAATGTAGTAGCTCAAGGTGACGGGCCAGCGGGGCACGTTCGCCATCGGTCCGTCCCGCAGCGGCTTGTCGCGCGCGGCCGCCCGGTCGGAGGCCGTCGGCGTTGGGACCTGCCGGCCGATGACCGCGAGGGTGTCGTAGACCTTGCGCCCATCGTCGGAGCCGTCGAAGACCTTGACCGAGACGGTGCTCTGCCCGTCGCGGGCCGCCTGGATCAGGCGCCGCATGTGCACCGTGGGGAACAGGACCTCGCCCGAATCCTGGAACTGGTCGCGCTTGGGCTCCTTCAGCTTGACCTTCAGCAGGTCGGAACTCGCCTCGGCGGTGCCGTCCACCGCCTGGCCGGGCGTGCCGTTGAGCACCGTGCTGGTCTTGAAACGGTAGCTGCGCCCGTCCCCGCTCTCGAAGGTGGTGTTGCGCAGGTCCGAGGTGCGGCTGCCGGTCTCTCCGCTCTCCAGCACCGTCACCTGCCGGGTCTGCATCGTGTAGCCCTTGCAGGCATCCCCGGTGAAATCGATGACGATGCGCCCGCGCGCGCTCTCCACCGCCCGGGTTCCACTGCTCTCGGCGAGGGAGAGGTCGTAGACGGCCCGGTGATTGGCGAGGGTGATCGGCGCGGCGGCCTCCGCCCCGGTCGCGAACAGGACGAGGCCGGCGGCGATGCCGGGGAAGGCCATCCGCGCCATCGCGGCGGCGGCACTCACGCTGGGACGACGCATGGAGTCTCCTGACAGGGCGGGGCCGGAGGATGCGGACCCCGCCGATGCCTTCCAGATAGGGCATCCCGCGGATCCGAGCGAGGTTCGATCGGCTGCGTCCGCATTCGCCGCGCCGACGGGGCGCCCTAGATGGGTCTGCAGAAGAAGAACCGGAAGACGGGAGTAAGGAAACGCCCATGGACGCCGACACCCTGCGCTCGCTCCAGGCCCCGATCAAGGACCGATACCGCAACGCCCCGGACGCGGCCGTGGTGACCCTGCGCGCCCGGGGCAGCCTCGACGACACCGCGATCGCCTGCAAGGTCGAGACCGGGCGCGCCCTCGCGGTGGCGGGCCTGCACCCGGCCACCGGCGGCTCCGGTGCCGAGCTCTGCTCGGGCGACATGCTGCTCGAAGCCCTGGTGGCCTGCGCCGGCGTCACCCTGAAGGCGGTGGCCACCGCGATCGGCGTCGAGCTCCGGTCCGGCACGGTGAGCGCCGAGGGCGACCTCGATTTCCGCGGCACCCTGGGGGTCGACAAGGAGGCGCCCGTGGGCTTCCGCGCGATCCGCCTCGCCTTCGCCCTCGACACCGACGCCTCCCAGGACAAGCTCGACCAGCTCCTCAAGCTGACCGAGCGCTACTGCGTCGTGTTCCAGACCCTGAACCACAAGCCGGAGCTCGCCGTCACCCTCGCGTAGGGCTGACCGACACCGCCGGGTTTCGCGCCGGGGCGAGTGATCCCGGCGCCGTGATGGTGCGTTCCTCTCGACATGATGATTTTCCAATGGACCGTCGGCGTCCTCCTCGGCGCCGTGCTCCTGGCCGGGCTCGCCCGCCGGGTGGGCGCCCCCTATCCGGTGTTCCTGGCCCTCGGGGGAATCGGCCTCGCCTTCGTCCCCGCCGTGCCCAACCTCGTCCTCGACCCGGAACTGGCGCTGGCCCTGTTCCTGGCGCCGGTGCTGCTCGATGCCGGCTACGACACCTCGGTGCGGGACCTGCGCACCCACTGGCGCCCGATCGCCGGCCTTGCCTTCGGCGCGGTGGTGGCGACGACGGCCGCCGTGGCCGTGGTTGTGAAGTGGCTCGTGCCCGACATGCCCTGGGCCGCCTGCATCGTGCTCGGCGCGGTTGTGGCGCCGCCCGACGCCGTCGCGGCGCTCTCGGTCCTGCGCCACGTCTCCCTGCCCCACCGCCTCACCACGATCCTGCGCGGCGAGAGCCTCCTGAACGATGCGGGCTCGCTGCTGATCTACCGCCTCGGCGTCACAGCAGCGGTTTCCGGCACGTTCTCGGCCGCCGAGATCGGGCCGACCTTCGTGGTCGGCATCCTCGGCAGCCTCGTGGCCGGGCCGGTCCTCGCCCTCCTCTACAGCGCCGCGACGCGCCCGGTCGCTGACGCGCCGAGCGTCATCGTGCTGCAGTTCGTGGCCGCCTTCGGGATCTGGATCGGGGCGGAGCACGTGCACCTGTCCGGGGTGCTCACCGTGGTCACCTTCGCCATCACGGTGGCGCGGATCGCCCCCGGCCACACCCCGCCGCGCACCCGCATCGTCTCCTACGCGGTCTGGGACACGGCGGTGTTCGTCCTCAACGTACTCGCCTTCGTGCTGATCGGCCTGCAGATCGGGCCGATCCTGGAGCGCCTGACCCAGGCGCAGCAGGTCTCCTACGCGCTGGTCGGCGCGGCGGTGTTCCTCACCGTGGTGGCGGTGCGCTTCATCTGGGTCCTGCCCACGGCCCACCTCGCCCGCCTCGGGGCCGACGGGACCGAGACCCGTGACCGCGGCCTCTCGGCCGGCATCGCGGTGTCCTGGGCGGGGATGCGCGGCATCGTCACCATCGCGACGGCGCTGGCCCTGCCCGACGGCGATCCGGGCTTTCCCTATCGCGACCTCATCGTGCTCACCGCTTTCTGCGTCATCATCGGCACGCTGACGGTGCAGGGGCTGACCCTGCGCCTCCTGCTCGGCCGGCTCGGGCTGGAGGACAACGACCCCGTCGGCCGCGAGGTGGGGCATGGCCGGACGGAGGCCTACCGGGCCGCCCTCGAAACCCTGGAGGACGCGGAGGACGCACCTTCCGAGGCCCTGCGCGAGGAGTTCCGCATCGCCCTGGAGCAGGCCGAGGCCCGCGACACGGGCTTCGCCTCCGAGGCTTTGCCCGCCGATGCCGCCCGCCGGCGCGCCATCGAGGCGGCGCGGGACCGGGTGCTGGCCCTGCGCCGCTCCGGCGATATCGGCGACGACGCCTACTACGTGCTGGAGGAGGAGTTCGACTGGGCCGAGATGAACGCGACGCCCCGGGCCGAGACCTGAGGCGCGCGGAAGCCCGGCGCCCTCAGGCCAGGGGCGCGACCCGCAGGGAGAAGTGCGCCCCCTGCACGTCCGGGGCGACCGCGAGGGCGCCGCCGAGCTGGCGGGCGAGGCTGTTGATGATGCGCATGCCGAGGCTGGCGCTGCGCGCCGCGGTAGGATCGAATCCTTCCGGAAGCCCGGCGCCGTCATCCTCCACCGCGAGAATCAGGCCACCCGCATCGTCGGGCTGGGCCTCGACCCGGATCTCGCCCTCGCCATCCGCGTAGGCGTACTTGATCGCGTTGGTGACGAGCTCGTTGACGAAGAGCCCGAGGGGGATCGCGAGATCGGCGGGGATGTTCATCCGGGCCGCGCGGCAGACCAGGCGGTGGCGGGGCGCACTCTCCTGCAGCTTGGCGCACAGCGCTTCGAGGAAGCCCGCGACGTCGATCGCCTCCAGGCTCGGCTGGCGCCAGAGCTGGTCATGGACCTGGGCCACCGCCTCCACGCGGGTGCGGGCATCGGCGAGCGCGCTCTTCACGTCGGCATTGTCGGAGCCCCGGGCCTGCAGCCCGAGAAATCCCGCCACCACTGCGAGACTGTTCTTCACCCGGTGGCTCATCTCGCGCGACAGGAGTTCCTGGCGCTCCAGGGCCGCCTTCAGCCGCGCCTCGGCCCGCTGGCGCTCGATGGCGCCGCCGACGAGGTTGGCGAAGCCCTGCATGAAGGCGATGTCCGCCTCTTCGAACTGGCCCTCGCGGGTGTCGTCCACCTCCAGTACGCCGTAATTGCCGTCGCGGTTGGCGATCAGCACGTTGATCGCGCGGCGGATGCCGTGGTCGGCCATCAGCTTCGGGGTGCGGAAGCGCGTCTCGTTCTCGAGGTGGTTCGAGATCACGGGCCGTCCCGTCTTCAGGGCATAGCCCGCCGGCGAGGCGAGGTCGGCGCCGATGATGGTCGTGCCCACCGCGTCCTCGGCCCAGCCGACCCCGGCGCAGACGAGGAGGCAGTCCTGGTGCGGCTTGTATTCCAGGGCCTTGCAGAACTGCGCCTCCATGCCCTCGGCGCAGAGTTCGGTCGCGCGCTGGAGCAGGGGCAGCAGCTCGGTGGCGCGCAGGGCCTCGACCCCGAAATCGGAGAGGATCGCCTGCTGCCGCAGGCGGATCGCCAGGGCCTTCGGCGCCAGTTCGCTCATCGCTACGCTACACGTCCCGGGTTCGGCGCGGCCGGGCTGCCCGCCCGCGCAGCTTCCTTTTGCGACACCCGCAGCGCTGCCCGCAAGGGCATAAGCAAGGTCCGCACGAGAGTTGATGGCCCGTGTCCGGCTCAGATCTCGATCTCGGTGCCGACCTCCACCAATTGCCGCGTCGGCACGCAGAAATGCGCTCCGGTGCGCTCGGCGTTGCGCAGCAGGAAGGCGTAGATCTCCTCGCGCCAAGTCGCCATGCCGCGGTGGTCGCTCTTCGGGATGATGGTCTCGTGGCCGATGAAGATCGTGAGATCCTCGAGGCATTCCGGCGGCAGGCGCTTGGCCTCCACCGCGCAGCGCAGGCCGTCGGGGACCGAGGCATCCTCCATGAAGCCGTAGCGCAGGATGACGCGGGTGATGTCGGGGGTAATCACCATGACCTCGGCGCGCTCGTCGCGGGCCACCGCGGGTTCCTCCTCGTAGCGGGCGGTGACGATGAGGATGCGCTTGTGCAGGGCGTGGCTGCGCGCGACGAAGCGGGAGAGGTGCAGGGGAATCGCGCTGGTGGCCGAGGACAGGAAGGCGGCGTTTCCCGGCAGGACGATGGGCGGATCGCGTCGGAGCTGATCCAGGAACTCGTCCTCGGGCTGGCGGAGCGAAACCCGCGCCGCCTCGACGAGTTGGTTGCCCTTGCGCCAGGTCAGCATCAGGAATGCGACGAGGGCGGCGAGCATCAGCGGAAACCAGCCGCCCTCGAACAGCTTCACGGTGTTGGCCCCGAGGAACACGAGGTCGATGAGGAGGAAGAACCCGTTCACCGCCAGCACGGCGACGGGATTGTAGCCCCATTTCAGCGCCACGAGAGCGGCGAGCAGTGTGGTGATCGCCATCAGGGAGGCGACCGCGATGCCGTAGGCGCCGGCCAGGGCGTCCGAGGAGCCGAAGACCAGGACCGCGCTCAGGGTCGCGGCGGCAAGAAGCCAGTTCACCATCGGCACGTAGATCTGCCCGCGCTCGTGCCGCGCGGTGTGGACCACCCGCATCGGCGGCAGGAAGCCGAGCTGGATCGATTGCTGGGTGAGCGAGAAGGCGCCCGAGATGATCGATTGCGAGGCGATCACGGTGGCGATCGTCGCCAGACCGATCAGGGGGTAATGCGCCCAGTCGGGACTCAGCCGGTAGAACGGGTTCTCGATGGCGTCGGGCTCCACCAGCAGCAGCGCGCCCTGCCCGAAATAGTGGATCACCAGGGCCGGAAGCACGAGGCCGAACCACGAAGCGCGGATCGGCCCGGCCCCGAAATGCCCGAGATCGGCATACATCGCCTCGCCGCCGGTGACCGCCAGGAAGGCCGCGCCCAGCATGGCGAAGCTGACGTGCCAGCCCGCATGGCCCAGGAACTCGACGGCCTTGAGCGGATTGAAGGCGGCCAGGATCTGCGGCGCGTGCCAGATGCCGCCGAGGCCGAGCAGCGCCAGCACGACGAACCAGACCAGCATCACCGGTCCGAAGATGCGGCCGATGAAGGCCACACCCCGGCTCTGGACCAGGAACAGTCCCACCAGGATCAGCACCGTGATCGGCACGACGAAGCGCGACAGGGCCGGGGCCTCGACCTTCAGGCCCTCGACCGCCGAGAGCACAGAGATCGCCGGCGTGATCGCGCCGTCTCCGTACAGGAGGGCGGCTCCCACGAGGCCGACGACGAGGAGCACCCCGGCCCAGGAGCCGGGCTTGGCGTGACGGGCCCCGAGCAGGGCCAGCATGGCGACGATGCCGCCCTCGCCGCGATTGTCGGCGCGCAGGATCAGCACGGCGTACTTGATGGAGACGATGAGGATCAGCGACCACAGGATCAGCGAGACGGCACCCGTCACGGCGACCGGGGTCGGCGGGGCGCCGGCGCTCGCGGCGCGGACCGCCTCCTTGAAGGCGTACAGGGGCGAGGTCCCGATATCGCCGTAGACGATTCCGAGCGCCCCCAGCATCACCGCCGGGCGCAGGGCCGGCCGTCCCGGTCGGGATTCCTCGTGGGCCACGGGCACGCTCTCCGGCAACGGCGAAGGTTCGCTCTGCCGCTCGCAGGTAGGGGCGGGTTTCCTCCCGACCAGGGGCCCGACCGGCCTCCGGCTTGAACCCCGGACAGGGGCGTCACTCGAGCCGCACCAGTACGCTGTCGCTGGCGCCCGTGGCGTCCATCACCGAGATCCGCGCGAAGCCTGCCCCTTCCGGAGCCCAAGCCGATTGCCGGCGGGCGCCGCCCGCCACCGGCAGGCCGTCGACCATCCAGGTCAGGGGCGGCACGCCGCCGAGCGCCTTCAGGGCGAGGCTCGCCAACGGCGCGGGCGCGGGCTCCGACAGACCCAGATCGATGCGGGCGCCGTCCGGTGGGTAGGCGATCTTCAGGGCGCCGCCCAAAGCCGCCGACAGGGTCTTGGGGATGTCGCGCCGGATGTGGCGCAGAGGCGGCGGCAGGCCGGCCGTGGTGGTCACCAGGGCGTCTCGCGGCATCGGCACGGGGTCGGGTTCCCCGCCGAAGCGGGCGAAGGCGTCGAACAGGATCGGCGCCGCGACCACCCGGCCGACGAGGCCCGGCACGGCGTTGCCGTCCGGCCGCCCGACCCAGACGGCGATCGTGACGCGCCGGTCGAACCCGACCGCCAGGGCGTCCCGGTAGCCGTAGGAGGTGCCGGTCTTGTAGGCGATCCGGCCGGCCAGGGCATTCTCCGGCGGAGGCGCCCCCCGGAGGGTGTCGGCGACGTACCAGGCGGCGACGGCTTCCGTGATGCGGGCCTCCGGGGCCGCTTGGCCCGACGCCTGGCCCGACGCCTCGCCGACGCGACGGGTCAGGTTCGGCACCAGCCCCTGCCGGGCGAGGCCGGAGAACAGCCGGGCGAGATCGGTGAGCGTGACGCCGAGGCCGCCGAGCGCCACCGGCAGACCCGGCGCGGTGTCGCGGGGGAGATCGATGCGCGCACCCGCCGCCCGCAGGCGCGCGATGAAGCGGGCGGGGCCGACCACCTCCAGCAGGTCCACGGCCGGCACGTTCAGGGAGAGCTGGAGGGCGCGCCGCGCCGTCACGGTGCCCTGGTAGCCGAGGTCGAAATTCTCCGGGGCGTAGGCACCTGCGAAGCGGACCGGCCGGTCGTCGAGCTGCGTCTCCGGATGGGCGAGGCCCGTCTCGAAGGCGAGCGCGTAGATGAAGGGCTTGAGGGCGGAGCCCGGCGAGCGGATCGCGCCCGTCATGTCGATGGCACCGGCCCGGCTCGCATCGAGATAGCCGGGGCTGCCGACCTGGGCCAGCACCGCGCCGGTGCGGTTGTCGAGCGCCAGGATGGCGGCGGAAATCCCTGGCCCCAGGGCGGCCGCGCGCTCGGCACCCAGAGTTTCGAGGCTCGCCTGCAGGCGGCCATCGAGGGTGAGCCGGATCACCTGCGCGGCCGGGTCGGCGGCGTGCGCGGCGTCCGCCGCGTGGGCGGCCAGCATCGGGAAGGGCTTTCGCCCGACCGGCACCGGCTCGGCGCGGGCGGCCTCCGCCTCGGCCGCCGTGATGACGCCCCGTGCGGCGGCGATGGCGAGGACCCGGTCGCGGGCGCGCCGGGCCGCCTGAGGGAAGCGATCCGGCCGCCGCGCCTCCGGCGCCTGCGGCAGGGCGACGAGGAGGGCGCTCTCGGCAAAGGACAGCCGGGCCGGCTCGCGCCCGAAATACGCGAGGCTGGCGGCGCGCAGGCCCTCCACCGGGCCGCCGTAAGGAGCGAGTGCGAGGTAGAGATCGCGCACCCCGTCCTTGCCGAGACGCCGCTCCAGCTGCACCGCCCGCACCATCTGGCGCAGCTTGGCGGCCAGCGAGCGCTCGGCCCGCGGCTCCACGAGCCGGGCCACCTGCATCGACAGGGTCGAGCCCCCCGAGACGATGCGCCCCGCCGTGAGCCACTGCCCCGCGGCCCGGAGGGTCGCCGCCGGATCGATGCCCGGATGCGAGGCGAAGCGCCGGTCCTCGTAGGCGGTGAGCATAGCCAGGAAGCGCGGATCGACCTGAGCGCCCGTCACCGGCAGGCGCCAGCGCCCGTCGGCGGTGGCGAAGGGGCGCAGCAGGCGCCCCTCCCGGTCGAGCACCACGGTGGAGCGGAGTTCCGCCTGGGCGAGGTCGAGGGGTGGGAGGGTGTCGGCGAAACGCCAGAGGGCGAGAGCCGGGACGAGCAGGAGGAGGAGGAGGCCCGCCACGAGCGCGCAAATCGTGCTCGTTTTCGCAAGCCGAGGCCCCCCGTCCGAGGATGGGAATGGGGCGACGTAGGCCTTGTCAAACCCACCGTCAGTCCGGGGCGCCGCAGCCGAGCCCGGAAGCGAGAGCCGCAGACATTGCCAGAGCTCGAGCGACCTATGGTTCTGGATCCCGGGCTCCGCTGCGCGGCCCCGGCATGACGGCGCGCTTCCTTCCAACGCGTTGCTCTGCGCAGGAGGATCGACGGGCCTCGTCTCCACGGCCCTACTTCGCGCTCACCGTCATCGAACCGAAGCCGGTGCGCCCGAAGCGCTCCGGCCGGTACATGTCCTCGATCGTGGCCGCCGGATGGACGTAGCTGCCGGGCGAGACCGCCCGCACGGTGTAGGCGACCCGGAAGAAGGCGGATTGCTCCGGGCTGCGTTCGTAGGCCGCCACGAAGCGGTCGTCGCGGAACTCGGTGTGGACCGGGGTCACGTCCGACTTCGCGAAGGCGAGCCCGGCCAGCGCGTCGGCATCGAGAAGCTTCGGATTGTCGATTTCCAGGCCGGCCGGGAGGCGGTCGACGAGGAGGAGGCGCCCGGCGCTGGCCTTGGCCTCGGTCACGGTGAGCACCACCACGAGGCGGTCGTTCTGGCGGACTCCCTGGGCGAGGTCGACCGGGCTGCCGTCGAGGCGGTGGTAGCGCCGCTCGATCGTGTAGCCGCGCGCCTCCGCCGGCTCCGAGGCGATCGGGTTGCCGCTGACGCTGACAACCGCCTGCACGGGCTGGCTGCCCGCGTTGACCAGGGTGACCGGTTTCCCGTCGAGAGCGGCGGCCCGGTAGCTGCGCGCCACGGCGCCGCTCTCGGGGCGGCCGTCGAGGGTGAAGCGGAGGTTTTCGGAATCCGCGCTCAGGCCCTCGGCGGCGAGCACCATCCAGGCCTCCTCCTGGGTGCTGGTGGGCCGGCCACTGGCGCGCTCGGCCGCGATGAGCGCGCCAAGCGGCTGGACGCTGTCGCGGGCCAGGCCCGTCTCGGCGGCCAGCGCCAGCAGGCCGGCACCGTCGCGCAGGCGCGAGCCGTAATCCGGCCGGTAGACCGGGCTCGTGGCCGTCTCCCGGAAGCCGGCCATCGCGGAGGTGAAGGCCTTCGCCGCCCGGCCGCGGTCGCCGAGCAGCGCCAGGGCGGCGGCGATCTGCCCCCGAGCCAGCGGGGTCGCGAACGAGGCCAGCTTGGTGTCGGCGAGGTAGCGCAGGTCGCCCATCACCGGGCGGCCGTTGCGGGCGAGCACGTAGGCCGCATAGGCGATGTCCATGCCGCCCTCGGCGACCTCCGTGGTGTTGGCCACCGCGTTGCGCAGGCGGTCGAGGGCATTGGCGAAGGCGGTCTGGGGCACGGCGAACCCGCGCTCCCGGGCCCGGGTCAAGAAGTCGGTGACGTAGGCGTTGAGCCAGGTGTCGCTGGCCCCCTCGGTGGACCACAGACCGAAGTCGCCGGCCGCGTTCTGGCGACCGAGCACCCGCTCGATGGCCTGGCGCACGCGCTCGTCGGCTTGTGTGTCGAGGCCGAGTTTGTCGAGCGACGCGAGGCGGTTGACGTAGAGGAGCGGCATCGCGCGGCTCACGGTCTGCTCGGAACAGCCATAGGGGTAGCGGTCGAGGGACTGGAGCAGGGCCGGCACGTCGATGCCGGCGAGATTCGACGCGGAGAGGGAGACCGTGCCGGTGCCGGGCAGGATGTCGGCCAGGAGCTCGTCCGAGAGGCGCAAGGAGGCACCGGGTTCGAGGGTCTGCACGGAGCGACGGGCGAGCGCCCCCGTGCCGGGGCCGATGTTGAGGGCAAAGCTCTGGCCGACGCCCCCGGGTAGACCGGGTCCCCGCAGGGTCAGGTCGATCCGCGACAGGCCCGGTCCGGCGGCGGTGATGGGGATGACGAGGGCGCCCTTTGCGCCGGCCTCCAGCCGCAGGGTCTTGTGCACGGCCTCGGCGCCGACGAGGACGGAGCCGGTCAGATCGAGATCCACCGTGTAGTCGCCGGCCTGCCCCTCGACGTTGTCGATGGCGACGTGAAAACGCGAGCGGTCGCCGACGTTGAGGAAGCGCGGCAGGGTGCCGGTGAGGACGACGGGATCGCGGATGATCACGTCGGCCTGGGCCGCGCCCACCTTGGCGCGGCTCCAGGCGGTGACCATCACCCGGCCGGTGCCGTTGAAGGCCGGCAGGGAGAAGCTCACGCTCGCCTTGCCGTCCGGCCCGACCGTGACGGGCCCGGAATAGAGCGCCAGCGGCGCCTGGGTCGGGGGCGAATCGGCAAGCTCGGCCGCGCCGCCGTCGCCGCCCGACCGGATGGCGCCGAGCGTCCCCTGCATGCCGTCGATGAGGTATCCGTAGAGATCGCGGATCTCGGGACCGAGCGCCTTCTGGCCGAAGAAGTAGCCGAAGGGGTTGGGCGCCTCGTAGCGCGTCAGGTTCAGGATGCCGACGTCGACGAGGGCCACGCTGACCCGAGCCTCCTCGCCGGATTTCAGACCGGCGAGCTGGATCGGCAGGGTCAGGGTCTCGCGCGGGCGGGTCTTGGCCGGTGCCTCCAGCGTCACGCCGAGGGTGTGGCTGTCCCGGTCGACCCCGAACCACGCCAGGCCCAGCGCACGGCCCGGCAGGCGCTTGGCCGCCTGGTCGAGAGGTCGGTAGGCGGTGGCCACGAGGTATGCTCCCGAGCCCCATTCCGCCTTCACGGGAATGTCGATTGTGGTGCCGGCGGCCGGCACGTCGATGGTCAGGAGCGCGTGCAGCCTGTCGCTGACGACGGCGAGCGTCGCCTGTCCCTTGAACTTCGGCTGCAGCCGCGCGCGCAGGGTCTCGCCGGCGGCGTAGGCCGCCTTGTCGAGGCGAAGGTCCAGGAGGTCCGGCACGTCCGCGGTCTCGCCGCCGCTCCAGCCCACCGTGAAGGTCACGCTCGCGGTGGCGGACGGCCGGCCCGGCACGCTCGCCTCCAGCCGGTAGGTGCCGTAGCTCACCGTGGCGCTGACGCGGCCCGGCGCGTCCGGGGTCAGGTCGAGGCGGCCATCGGCGACGCGGCGCGTGCTGGTGACCGGCTCGTAGGACCAGCGCCCGTTCTCGCGGTACCATTGATAGGTCTTCTCGACGCGCTGGAGCGTCCAGGCGACGTCGCCCTGCGCCAGGCGCCGCCCGTCGGGAGCGGCCATGACCACGTCGAAGCCGGCGACGCCGCCCTCCTGGATGTCACCGCCGAACCCCTTGCGGATGGCGAGCACCGGCCCCTCGGGCAGGATCTGCAGGGTCAGGCTGCGGCTCAGCGCCCGCCCGCCGGGCTCGCCCACCTGCAGGGTGATCTTCGCCTCGGTGGGACGCGGCGCGGCCAGGGCCTGCACCGGCACCACGAGCCGGGCCTTGCCGGCCGCATCCGTTGTGGCGCGCGCGTCGATCTCGGCCGAGGCGGCCTCCACCCGCTCGTCGTCGAGACCGACGGAGAAGCCCTCAAGTCCCTTGATGCCGTTGCCGGCCGCCTGCTGCACCAGCACCGTGCCGGAGACCTCCAGGCCGGCACCGGGCGCGCCGTAGAGGTAGCGTGCAGCCACGTCGATGGTGGCGGGCGCGCCCCGGCTCAGGCTCGGCGTCGCGCTCTCCAGCGTCACCTCGAGGCGCTCGGGAACGTAATCCTCCACGAGGAAGCTCGCCTCGCCGATGGCCGGCGCCTTCGGGTCCGTATAGGCCGACACCCGCCAGGTGCCATGCTGGGCGCCCGGCAGCAGGGGCAGCGCCAGGGCGCGCCCGCCGAGGCCGGCATCGGCCACCTGGGCGCGGCGATACTCGACGCCGTCCGGGCGCTTGACCACCAGGGTGAGCGGGATCTCCGGAACCGCGAGGCCGGTGGCGTCACGCAGGAGTCCGGTGAGATTCACGGTCTCGCCCGAGCGGTAGACCCCGCGCTCGGGAAACACGTAGGCCTCGACGGCGCCGGGCTGGGGCCGCCCCTTCACGCCGCGATCGGTGAGGTCGAAGGCCGACTGGCCCAGGTCGAGGAAGCCGTAATCGTCGCCGATCTGCGCCACCACGAGGCCGGGCGCGATGCCCCCCTCCCCGCGCGCGAGGCCCGGCGCGAAGGCGGCGTGGCCCTGCCGGTCGGTCTTGGCCGTGGCCAGGACCTCGTTGTTGCGGGCCACCAGCCGGATCTCGGCGCCGGGCACGGTCTCGGCCGAGGCCAGCGAGCGGGCGAAGACGTGGACGCCGTCGCGGCCCTTGAAGGCCGTGAGCCCGAGATCCGAGACCACGAACCACTGCGTGGCCTTCGCCTCGTAGCCGCCCTCCTCGTCGGGAGACGGGGCGGCTCCGCTGGCCTGCGCCATCATGATGTAGATGCCGGGCTCCAGCTTGCCGACGGCCTGAAGCACCGGGAAGGCGGTGACGGCCTCCTGGTTCAACTCGGCCTTGGCCGTGTCGAGCACACCCTTCCAGACGCGCTGGCCCTTCTGGTCGGCGATGGTCCGCGCCGTGGTACCGTTGAGCTGTGACAGGAAGTCCTCCGCCCGCAAGGACGGCAGGAGGCCGCGGTCGCCGACGCGCAGCACCTCCACGTCGATCTTGGCCGCGTTCACCGAGACCAGAGGTACGCCGGCCTGGCCGGTGCGGGGCAGGACGTAGTTGCGCCCCGTGAAGCGGACCTGGGGCGAGCGGTCCCGGACATAGACCTCGTAATCGGCCGATTTCAGCAGGCCTTCGCCCGCCGCTGAGGGCAGGCCCGAGCGCACCACGAAGGCGTAGCGCTCGCCGTGCTTGAGGCCGTCGACGCAGACCTGCTGGCCGGCGCCGGTGACGGCGGCGTTGGCCGCGCCCGAGACCGCGATGTAGGGCGTGAAGTCGGTCTTGGCGGCGATGCCCTCGGAGAACTGGAAGCAGATGCGCGGCGCCGCGGCGTCCGAATCGACGGTGTAGTTGAGGATGCGGAAGCCGTGCTCGGCCCGCAGCGATTCGTAGGTCTCGCGCACCTCGGCATCGTCGGCCAGCGCGAGGCTGGCGCGGTAGGCTTCCAGTGACGGACGCCATTCCGCCTCGTCCGCGTAGACGTCGCCCAGGACGGCGAGGGCCTCGGCCTCGGCCGCCGCAGTCCCGGCCCGCAGATAGCCCTGGTAGGCGGCGGCCCGCGCGTTGCGGCGCAGGCGCAGGCGACTCGCGTAGTCGCCTGTCTGGTCGTCGTTGCCGACCGTGCTCGCCGCGCGCGCATAGGCGAGCCAGTTCGCCGGCGCCCCGGACTCCCCC
This sequence comes from Methylobacterium sp. AC433, assembly GCF_979253015.1. NCBI lineage: Bacteria > Pseudomonadati > Pseudomonadota > Alphaproteobacteria > Hyphomicrobiales > Methylobacteriaceae > Methylobacterium > Methylobacterium sp. AC433. Next base: position 179,110 of record NZ_CEEDBN010000008.1, read on the forward strand.
GCCACGGCGAGGCCGAGAGGCTTGAGGGCATCCGCCGACTTCTCGGCCTCGACCAGGGCTTCCCCTTCGGCGCGGGCCTTCGCGGCGGCTTTCGCATCCGGCCTGGCCGTGCCGGCCTCGCCCTTCAGCGTGGCCTCGAGGCGCACGCCGTCGCTGGCGAGATCCTCGCGCACGAAGCTCTTCGCGGCGGACGGCCTGGGCATGCCTGTGGCCGCGGCTCGGGCGGTCGGAGACTGCGCCTGGACCGTGGCGGGGAACGCCAGCAGGCTGGCGATCGCCAAGGCCTGCAGGATGCCCGCGACGCCGACCGCCGATCGGGGCGAACGCCCGTGTCCGGTTGTTCCCGACATGCTTCAACCCCGTCGTCCGGGCGCCGGTGCCGGGCGCCGGGCGGGACCGTAGCACTTCGCGCATCCGCCGCAACGGTCTGGAATTCGGTCGCGGGCTCTGCCACACCGGATCGGTTCTCGCGGGGGAGACGCGACTCGGCCATGACGCGACGGGATCGGACCATCCGGGGCGTAACCGGATTGCTGCTGGGGATGATGGCGGGCACGGCGGCCGCCCAGACGCCACCCGCACCGCGGCCCACCGCCCCGGCGCCCACGCGGCCGAAGCCCGCCGCGCCCGATCCGGCCTTCGAGGCGGCGCGGGTCGCGTTCGAGGCCCTGCCGGAGACCGAGCGCAAGGGCCTGCAGGATGCCCTGGTCTGGACCGGCGACTACAACAGCGTGATCAACGGCGCCTTCGGACGGCGCAGCTACGAGGCGCTCCAGGCCTATGCCAAGCGGAGCGGCGGGACCGGGCTGCCGGATGCGGCCGGCCGGGCCGCCCTCCTGAAGGACGGCGCTGCGGCGCGTGCGGCCGCGCGCTTCACGGTCAAGCCGGACCCGGCCAGCGGCGTGCTGCTCGGCGTGCCCGAGCGGATTCTGCCGAAGCGCTCGCCGCTGCCCGGCGGCACCCGCTGGCAGAGCGCCGACGGGCGAATCACCCTGGAGACGAAATCCTATCCGGCCGGCGAGACCGGGCTCGAGGCGATCTTCGCGCGCGTCACCGCGCCGAGCCCCGACCGGCGGGTGACCTACAAGCTCCTGCGGCCCGATTTCCTCGTCGTGACCGCCGAGACCGGGACGGGCAGATCCTATATCCGCTACGCCGCCGGCGAAGCGGGCCTGCGCGGCCTCACCCTCGGCTACGACAAGGCCCTGGCCGGCGAGGTCGACCGCCTCGCCATCGCCATCGCCAACAGCTTCGTGCCCTTCCCCGAGGCCGCCCCGGCCGCCCCGGCCGCCGCAGCGG